>JAIDNJ010000212.1:6093-6406 GCA_029063895.1 Muribaculaceae bacterium
GCCTAAAAAAGGCAAGACCGCTGCCGACCTGACAGTCGAGGATCTCGATGAGTCATTCTACGGTTCGGACGGCTACAACGATGACGAGTTTGATTCGGAAGCTTTTGACGAACTGACATTTGACGAATAAAATAACTGACATATTGTCAGTATAACGAATCCGGCCGCAGATGGCCGGATTCGTTTTTTTATAATTGGCACAGTTTTTGTTATAGTTTTTATTAAACCTTTCACCACAATTTTTGTTAAACTTTAAAAGAGTAAAATAACCGAAATTTAATTAACTGCTTAATCATCTTATAATATTCAACAT
>JAIDNJ010000213.1 GCA_029063895.1 Muribaculaceae bacterium
CTAATCACCTATATAAATTTAGTTAATTAAACAAACTGACCTAAGTTCAGACATTTTTATGATGAAAAGAGCATGAATCGGGCCGACGGTTCTATATTGTGATGCACGGCGATACCTCTTTAGTATATTTTATATCAATTTGCATAGCAGCTTTGGCTTATTTTGTTAACTTTGCAGAAAAATTTTATAAACAACCGTTATTTTTGAAAACATGAAAAAGATTCAAGTAAATGTTGCCGATGTCTATGGCACAGTCAGCGCCGAAGACATCAAGAAATTTGAAGGACGTGCCGACGACGCTATTGACAAAGTTAACAACGGCACCGGCCCCGGCAACGATTTTCTCGGCTGGGTAAATCTCCCGTCGTCAATTTCGACCGAAATGATCGGTGATATCAACGCCACAGCCAATGCTCTCAAAGAAACCTGTGAAGTCGTGGTTGCAGTCGGTATAGGCGGCAGCTACCTCGGCGCCAAAGCTGTCATCGAGGCTCTTTCTGACTCATTTGCATCACTGAAACC
The DNA here is from genome assembly GCA_029063895.1 of Muribaculaceae bacterium. Lineage (GTDB taxonomy): Bacteria > Bacteroidota > Bacteroidia > Bacteroidales > Muribaculaceae > CAJUPY01. The sequence continues at coordinate 523 of JAIDNJ010000213.1, forward strand.
GCGCGGACAATGGCCACGTGTCGTTTTTGCCGGCCACAACATAGGCGAGGATTATCTTGCCGAACTCAAAGACTATCTTGCCGACAAGCAGTTTGGTATCATCGTCATTTCAAAATCGGGCACAACCACCGAGCCTGCCATCGCTTTCCGCATCCTCAAAGAGATGCTCGAAGCCAAAGTAGGTAAAGCCGAAGCCGCCCGCCGCATCATCGCCATCACCGACGCCAAGAAAGGCGCCCTGCGCCAGCTTGCCACCGAAGAAGGATACAAAACATATGTTATCGAGGACAATGTGGGCGGACGTTTCTCGGTGCTCACCCCCGTAGGCCTTCTCCCCATCGCCGTAGCCGGCTTTGATATCGCCAAGCTTGTCAAAGGCGCCTGTGACATGGAAGAAGCCACCCGCAAACCTGCCGAAGACAATATCGCCATGAAATATGCGATGACCCGAAACGCACTCTATGAAGCGGGCAAAAAAATCGAGATTCTCGTAAACTACAATCCCAAGCTCCATTACTTTGGCGAGTGGTGGAAACAGCTCTACGGCGAGTCGGAGGGCAAGGAGCACAAAGGTATCTTCCCCGCCGCAGTCGACAACTCGACCGACCTTCACTCTATGGGCCAGTGGATCCAGGACGGCGAGCGCACCATCTTTGAAACCGTTCTCTCGGTTGAATCGCCTGAACGCGAAACCGTTATCCCCACCGACGAAGCCAATCTCGACGGACTCAACTACATCGCCGGCAAGCGTGTTGACCAGGTTAACAAAATGGCCGAACTCGGTACCCGTATCGCCCACACCGACGGTGGAGTTCCAAACATACAGATTACCATCCCCGCGCTTCAGGAAGAATATCTGGGCCAGCTCATCTACTTCTTTGAGAAAGCATGTGGAATCTCGGGATATATTCTCGGTGTAAATCCGTTCAACCAGCCGGGAGTAGAAGACTACAAGCGCAACATGTTTGCTCTCCTTGCCAAACCCGGTTACGAAAAAGAAACCGAAGCCATCAAAAAACGTATAGGATAAGATCATCACCACGGTTGATATCAGATTCCGGGACCATAGGGCGGAGTGTCAAAATTGACACTCCGCTTTTTTAATCGACTCAGGAACATGACTTTGACATGTAGTGATTGATTATTGGCGATTTGCACTCCTTACGTACCAAAGGTGTATCCCTACAAATTTGCCAATTTACTATTTTGACACACCGCTTTTTTATCTCATAACCCGATATTTTGCGTTAAATTGTCAAAAAGCACGTTAAATCGTCGCTATGTTAACTTTCAAAGCAATATGTTCAATTGAAAATCCATAAAAAGTCCGTATATTTGGGCTGAAAAACCAATCAAATAACTAAACTGTCACATAAAAACTGCAATGCTAAGAAAAATAAGAATCATTCTGGCGTTCCTTTTCTTTGCGGGGATAACCATGCTTTTCCTCGATTTCACCGGAACCGTCCACACATGGCTCGGATGGATGGCAAAAATCCAGTTCCTCCCGGCTGTGCTCGCTCTCAATGTCGCCGTCATGGTCATTTTGCTGGCGCTCACCCTCCTGCTCGGGCGCGTCTACTGCTCGGTGATTTGTCCGCTGGGAGTGCTTCAGGATATCTTTGCGCGTTTGGGCGCCTACTCAAAAAAACGCAAATACCGTTTCTCCTATTCGCCGGCCCGTAACATCCTGCGCTACGGAATATTTGCGCTCTTCATCATAGCCCTTGTCGCCGGTATCGGATCTTTTGTAGCTCTGCTGGCACCATACAGCTCGTATGGCCGCATAGCCCAAAATCTGTTCAGCCCCGTCTATATCGCCATCAACAATGTCATCGCCGGTATAGCCGAAAATCACGGCAGCTATGCGTTCTATACCAAAGAGACATGGATCAAGGCAATGCCTGTGTTTATCGTAGCCTCGGTCACTTTTGTAGTATTGTTTGTGCTCGCATGGCGCAACGGCCGCACCTACTGCAACACAATTTGTCCCGTGGGCACCGTTCTCGGATTTTTTTCACGCTTCTCGCTTCTGAGCCCCGTTATCGACGTTTCAAAATGTAATTCGTGCGGGCTCTGCTCCAAACGTTGTAAAGCAGCATGTATCGACGGCAAGAATCACGCTATCGACTACTCACGCTGTGTTGCATGTATGGATTGTATCGACACCTGCAAACATGGAGCGATTTCCTATACAATGCGCAGCAAAGCTGTAAAACCGGTAATGGCTCACACCGGCGGTGACGCCGCAGGACGCCGCTCCTTCCTTACAATCGCCGGCGGTATTATCGCCACTACCGCGTTAAAGGCCGAGGAAAAAACCGTTGACGGCGGCCTTGCCGTCGTACTCGACAAAAAAATTCCCGACCGTAAGACCAAACTGGTTCCTGCCGGATCACAGTCACTCGCCCATTTCCGTCAGCACTGCACCGGCTGTCAGCTCTGCGTGTCCCAATGTCCCAACGATGTGCTGAGACCCTCGACCGAACTCGACTCGCTCATGCAGCCCGTGATGTCATATGAAACCGGATATTGCCGCCCCGAGTGTACCCGCTGTTCAGATGTATGTCCAGCCGGGGCAATCAAGCCCATCGACGTGGCCGACAAGTCGTCGACATCAATCGGACATGCAGTATGGGTCAAAGACAACTGCGTTGTGCTGACCGATGATGTAAGCTGCGGCAACTGTGCCCGCCACTGCCCCACCGGAGCCATCGTCATGGTGCCGAGCGACCCCGCCGACCCCGATTCAAACAAAATACCTACAGTCAACACCGAGAAGTGTATAGGCTGTGGCGCATGTGAGAATCTTTGTCCGTCTCGCCCGTTCAGCGCCATCTATGTTGAAGGAAACCTACAGCACCGTATCATTTAATCCACCACACCCATGGAAAAGAAAAACAGCTCCAATATATCACGACGTGACTTTCTTCGCCGCGTCGGACTCGGCACCGCTGTATCGGCTGCTGCAATAGCCGGATGCAAACCCGCCGACAACAACAAGGTATCATCGGCAACCCTCGCGACAGGACCCATTCCCACCGACCAGATGACCTACCGCATCAATCCTAAAACCGGAGAAAAGGTATCTATTCTCGGATATGGCTGCATGCGCTGGCCTACTATCCCGACCGGTCAGGACGGCAAGGACGAGATTGACCAGGAAATGGTCAACCGCCTCATCGACACCGCCATCGAACATGGTGTAAACTACTTTGACACGTCGCCCGCCTACTGTAAAGGACGTTCGGAAAAAGCCACCGGTATAGCCCTGAGCCGTCATCCCCGCGACTCTTATTTCATCGCCACCAAGCTGTCAAACTTCGCCCCCACCACATGGGGCCGCAAGGAATCGCTCGAGATGTATCATAACTCGTTCAAACTGCTTCAGGTCGACAAAATCGACTACCTGCTTCTCCACGGCATAGGCATGGGCGCGGGAGACATGAGCGGTATGGAGGCTTTCAACGGCCGATATATCGATAACGGAGTGCTCGACTATCTGCTTGAAGAACGCAAGGCCGGCCGCATAGGCAATCTCGGGTTTTCATATCACGGCGACATCGAGGTATTTGACTATCTGCTGTCACAGCACGACAAATATAACTGGGATTTTGTCCAGATTCAGCTCAACTACCTTGACTGGAAACACGCCAAGGAAATCAACAAGCGTAACACCGACGCCGAGTATCTCTACAACGAACTTGCCAGCCGCAATATCCCGGCCGTAATCATGGAACCGCTTTTGGGCGGTCGCCTTTCAAAGGTGCATGATCACATAGCCGAACGTCTGCTTCAGCGCGAACCCGAGCGCAGCGTCGCATCATGGGCATTCCGCTATGCCGGAACTCACCCCGATGTCCTCACCGTTCTGTCGGGCATGACCTACATGGAGCACCTCGAAGACAATCTCCGCTCTTATTGCCCGCTCAAGCCGCTCAACGACGAGGAAATGGCGTTCTTGTATGACACCGCCGACCTGATGATGCAATATCCCACCATCCCCTGTAACGACTGCAAGTATTGTATGCCATGCCCCTATGGCATCGATATCCCGGCGGTAATGCTCCACTACAACAAATGTGTCAACGAGGGAAATGTGCCCAAGAGCGGTCAGGACCCCAACTACCACAAAGCCCGTCAGGCGTTCCTTGTCGGTTATGACCGGGCGGTGCCTCGTGTGCGTCAGGCAAGCCATTGTATAGGCTGCGGTCAATGTCTGTCCCACTGTCCGCAAGGCATCAATATTCCCGGCGAGCTGCATCGCGTCGACAAGTTTGTCGAGAGTCTCAAACAAAACACCATTTAACCCGTGACACTTGAACAACTTGCCCGTATCCTCTCTGACGGGAATCACTCGCTTGCAGTGGCATCGGCCGACGGCTCGGTAACGACATATGACAGTCGCGGTGTAGCCGACCTTTACCGATTGATCACCTGCTCACCCGACAAACTCGACGGTGCCATGGTAGCCGACAAGGTTGTAGGGAAAGGTGCAGCCGCCCTCATGGCCGCCGGTCACATCAAAGCCCTTCACACCCGGGTCATCAGTAGCCCGGCGCTGAAGATGCTTGAGGATCATGACATCGAGGTAAAATTTGACCAACTGACCGACAGCATTATCAACCGTCAGGGAACAGGCCCGTGTCCGGTCGAATCACTCTGCAAGACAACCGACGACCCGCGGGAATGTATAGGCCTCATCCACGATTTTTTAATTGAAAAAGGAATTATAAACCAATAAACAACGAACAACAGTCATGCAAAATACAATCACGGCAGCCGACGTGCGCCATCTCGGATTCAACAAGGTCGAAACCTATGTAGCGGCCATGCTTTTTATCGCCGGCAACATCATCCTGCCCCAGATTTGCCATTTATTTTCACTTGGAGGCCCCACATGGTTGCCGATCTACTTCTTTACCCTTGTAGGGGCCTATAAATATGGCTGGCGCGTGGGACTTCTCACCGCACTCGCATCGCCGTTTATCAATTCGGTATTTTTTGGCATGCCGGCCGCAGCCGCGCTCCCTGCCATAACCGTCAAATCGGTTCTTCTGGCCGGTGCAGCCGGTTTTGCCTCATCACGCAACAACCGCGCTTCAATCCTCACCCTCCTCGCCGTTGTCCTGTTCTATCAGGTGACCGGATCGGCAGCTGAGTGGATTATCACCGGATCAATTGCCGCCGCAATGCAGGATTTCACCATCGGTGTGCCGGGCATGCTCGTCCAGATTGCCGGAGGCTGGTTTGTAATCAACCGCGTGATTCGAGGCTGATCAAGAAACGTTTGGCATCAAGTCCGCCGGCATAACCGGTGAGCGACCCGTCGGCACCTATCACCCGATGACAAGGCACTACAATCCACAATCGATTGGCCCCGATCGCGTTTGCGACAGCTCTGACCGCCTTTGGATTTCCTATCCTATTGGCCACCTGACTATAAGAGACGGTGGTTCCATATGAAATTTCGAGTAACTCAGTCCATACCTTTTTTTGAAAAAGACTTCCGACCATCAACAGCGGGAGTCTTTTTTCATTATCGCGACCCGCAAAAAAGTTGTCAAGCCATTCCATTGCCTCGTTCAAGACTCCGTTAACGATTGTTCGATCGGCGTTCAAATCAAGGTCATTAATAGTTTTCTCAACCATATTTTGTTTTAATGCCACACTCTTGACCGCGCAAATTGCCAGACCACGATTTGTGGCAGCCAACAAAAGTGTCCCGACAGGCGACGGATAATCGCATATATATAATACATCTTTTTTCATGTCATTCATTTTCAAATATATCGGACATATTCCACGTTTTGCAAAGATAATTACTTTTATATTGCTATTGTTAAATAATTTAAAGAAATTTAGTTGCAAAATATAAAAATTTAACGTACCTTTGCCCTGAAACCTGTTACTA
>JAIDNJ010000214.1 GCA_029063895.1 Muribaculaceae bacterium
CCCTGAAACCTGTTACTACTATGAATTAAATTATTTTTATTTGGACAGTGACCGGAAGAAACCCATTTTTTCATACCCTAAAACTTCAAACATGAAGAAACCAATCACTTTTATCACCTCCATTTTGACCTTGTTGGCGTCATGCCAAACGGGCGAAATCAGTTTGACATCTTTTGACGATGAAAGTCTACACTAAGATATGCTATCATTGATATTAAACCTAATAAATAAATTATTAACATTTTGACTTATGAAAAACGTATTTTATGCATTGGCATTGACGGCACTAATGACGGCATGCTCCTCAAAATTTGACCCGGATATTGCATTCAAGGGTGAGATTGATGATAACTTTCTGACAGCTCTTTCACGCGGGGAGGCATCTGTGACTTTTGAGCATGATTTTGGTTCATGTTTTTTCTATAAATCTTATATAGATGGTAAAGCCGTAGGCGAGTGGAAAGAATTGGATACTGACGGCCTCCTCGGTTTTTCAACTTCTTTTTATAAACAAATTGTTATTGCCGATGGATATACCTGGAACTGCTATGATATAGATATAAACGGCGATATTTATGAACAAATGGTCGATGGAGCGTGGAATTTCTATAAGGAAGAAAACGGATTAAGCCATAACGAATATGTAAAATGTCGATTTGAATATAATCCATTAGAAAAGGCCGTCAAAATTTACGGTAGCGTTTATGAAGTAGAAAGTGCATCTGATGATAAGCTGGTAATATCATGTGAAACACCTTCATATCATTATAATGATAAAGGAGAATGGGTAATATTCCAAATTCAAAAAGGAATATACACTTTGAGAAAAAAAGATGGATTACCTATAGATTTTGAAAATTCGCTAATGTTTGATTCACGTAAAGATGTCATATTGGCCCGACTTGCCGTGTTGCGCGAGCACTATGGGGATGTGTTTGTTTACGATGATCCATATTTGTCCTATCGTCATATTAATTTATATCTACTCGAGGATATAATCTCCGAAAAAAAGGATTATAAGGATATACCCTATGATAATATATTATGGTAAACACTTGATTATAGAATTTCAAAACTCAAAAAATAACTTATGAAAAACGTATTTTATGCATTGGCATTGACAGCACTAATGACAGCCTGTTCCTCTATATTTGACCCGGATATTGCATTCAAGGGTGAGATTGATGAAAATTTCCTGACAACACTGTCACGCGGAGAAATTCCGGTTACCCTTGTCCAGGATTGTTCCAAATCATATATCTTTACCAAACCTTATGTTGACGGGCAAGGAGTTGGCGATTGGGAAGAATGGAACGGTGACGGATGGAGTGTATCTAACCATAATATATATGTTTTTAACGGTTGCTCATGGGACGTATACAGTCATCTACCCTTTCTTGATGCAGATAGGATTCTACTTGAGAGCTGGATAACTGACGCATGGTGGGATTATGAGGATAAAACCGGCTACAATAAGCGTCATTTTATAAAATGTCCGTTTGAATTTGACATCAAAAATAAGAAAGTCTTAATTGGTGAATTTTGGAATAATATCGAAAGCGCCAATAATGACATATTGGTACTTTCTCATGACGGCTATGGTTATGGCGCGACTGAGACAAGTTCATTCGGGATTAGTTCTTTAGTTAAACATATATATACCTATTATAGTAAACCGCAAACAATATTTGACCCGGAGAATGACGAGACTTATGAGACTATCAAAGATGTCGTACTGGCCCGTCTACGACTGATGATCGAATATTTTGGTGATGTATGGACCGAGACTGCCGTTGACGGTATCTATGAACTCAAACTGGCAAAAATTGAGGAATTGCTATTAGCCGGGAAAAATAAGTGGGATGACCTTACAGACGAAGAAAAGGATGAGATATATCCCTTCCATTCATTAAGCAACTAAAAAAAGATTTGATTAATATCTAATCATGACTAAAGATGGCGGTGTGTCTTAATTGAGGCACCGCCGTTTTTAGTCAATGAAGTGATTGATTAACGGCTTTACATCCATTACGTGCCGAAGGTAGGTCCCTACAAAGTTGAAGGCACATCCCTACAATATCGTTAAATACTAATTTTGACACATCTATACATTCCCGGAAAATTTATGACAACAAAACGGAAATTTGAAGCGGGGATATCTCGCCGTTTTGATTTATAAATATCGTCACAGGTGATGAACGTTACTTTATTGGCCGCATGATATGAAAAATCGTGTTTTTTTGTTACCTTTGCATTAAAATGGGGACAAAGCGACTTTTAGATTGCCATAATCGCCAAAAATGTTTTATCCTCACTGTCAGAAAAAAGAAAGATATGAAAGGAACAGATATTTTCAGATTTTCGTGCATCACACTGCTGTGGCTCCTGCTTTGCTGGATGGTCATCGCCTCGACTCCTAAAATCACTTTCATGACCATTTTCGTGATTATCGCCTCGGGGATTATCGTATTTGTTCCGCTCTACAAAAAGTATCTTAAAAATGGACGAAACAAACAACAATAAATATCCCCTGCTGTCAACGGTAGACTCTCCTGCCGACCTGCGCAAATTACCGCCTGATAAATTACCGGCATTGTGTGCCGACATAAGGCAGATGCTGATTGACTCCCTATCGGTCAATCCGGGACATTTTGCATCAAGCATGGGCGCTGTCGAGCTTACGGTGGCCCTACACTATGTGTTCAACACGCCCTATGACCGAATCGTTTGGGATGTGGGCCATCAGGCATACGGCCACAAACTGATCACCGGACGCCGCGACCGATTTGACACCAACCGCAAACTCAACGGCCTGAGCGGATTTCCCAATCCCGACGAAAGCGAATATGACACCTTTACCGCCGGACATGCATCCAACTCGATTTCGGCTGCTCTCGGTATGGCGATAGCTTCAGAACTCAACAGCGACGAGCCGCGCCGCAATGTTGTCGCCGTCATCGGTGACTCGGCCATAGCCGGCGGTCTTGCCTTTGAGGGACTTAACAACTCGGCAAATGTCCGCAACAACCTGCTCATCATCCTTAACGACAACGACATGTCGATTGACCAGCCGGTTGGCGGCATGAATTCATATCTTGCCCATCTCACAACAAGCCCGGGCTACAACACGCTGCGCGATTTTATATATCGCGGCCTGCGCAAAGCCAATCTTATAGGCGATAAACAAAAAGGCGCGATTCTACGTTTCAACAACTCGCTCAAAGCGTTGCTGTCGAGACATCAGAACATATTTGAGGGACTCAACATCAGGTATTTCGGGCCTTTTGACGGTCATGATTTACCCGAACTGATCAGGGTGCTGAATGACATAAAGGACATGCGCGGCCCGCGCATCCTCCACCTCAAAACCGTTAAAGGCAAGGGATATGCCCCGGCCGAGCTTAACCCGGCTCAATGGCATGCTCCCGGTAAATTTGACCCCGTAACAGGTGTACGTGCTGCCGACCAAACCGACAACACCCCTCATCCTCCCAAATTTCAGGAAGTTTTTGGAGAAACACTCCTTGAGCTGGCCCGTGAGAATAAAGATATTGTCGGTATAACGGCAGCGATGTCGTCGGGAACGTCAATGAACATCATGCAAGCCGAAATGCCCGACCGTGTTTTTGATGTGGGTATCTCGGAAGGCCACGCTGTTACCTTTGCCGGCGGACTGGCCAAGGAGGGCAAGCGGCCGTTCTGTGCCATATATTCGTCGTTTTTACAACGGGCCTATGATAATGTCATCCACGACACCGCCATACAGCGGCTTCCGGTAACATTCTGTATTGACCGTGCCGGTCTTGTCGGGCAGGACGGAGTGACACACCACGGGCTCTATGACCTGGCCTATCTACGCACAATACCCGGCATGACCGTTGCTTCTCCGTCAGACGAACCGATGTTGCGCAATCTCATGTATACGGCCTCAAAGATGACCGAGGGACCGATGGCGATACGCTATCCACGCGGTAACGGCCATCTCACCGACTGGAAAAACGAGATGGTGGAATTGCCTGTGGGCCGTGGACGCAAAATTGCCGACGGCAACGATGTGGCTCTCCTGTCGCTCGGGCCAATCGCCTATGAGTGCAGCATAGCAGCCGGTCAAGCCGAAGAAAAGGGCGTATCAGTAGCGATATATGACATGATATTTCTGAAACCTCTTGATGATGAGCTGCTTCACGAGGTCGCCCGTAAAAACATTCCCATAGTGACGGTCGAAGACGCTACACGCAACGGAGGCCTCGGCACTGCCGTCACCGAATGGATGAACGAGCACGGATATGCCCGACGTGTGATACGCCTCGGTGTTCCCGACCGTTTTGTAGCTCAGGGAACAGTTGACCAGCTTTACCATATTTGCGGAATCGACGCCGACAGCATTGCCGACACTCTTGTCGAGGCCGCGCGAAACAAAAATGTTTTAAAATGAAAATAGTCATTGGAGGCGCGGGAGAGGTAGGATCACATCTGGCCAAACTTCTTTCACGCGAAGATCAGGACATCATACTCATCGACGCCGACCCGGCCAAACTCGCCCCGCTCGACGCCAACTATAATCTCATGACACTGGCCGGGAACCCGGCTTCGTTCCAGACCCTGAGAGACGCCGATGTGAGCCATTGCGACCTTTTCATTGCCGTAACGCCGTTTGAGACCGACAACGTAACCGCGTGTGCGATTGCCAAATCTCTGGGCGCAAAAAAGACCGTAGCGCGCATTGATAACTACGAATACATGCGTGCCGAAAACCGACCGTTCCTTTCCAAATTTGGAGTGAACGACACAATCTATCCCGAATATCTGGCCGCACTCGAAATCAAAACCGCGCTCCAGCACACATGGTCCCGTCAATGGTTTGAGCTTCACGACGGACAGCTCATCCTTCTTGCCGTCAAGATCAGAGCCAACGCCACCATTGCCGGCATGAAGCTGCGCGACGTGACTTTTGCCCACCACAATTTTCACGTGTCAGCAATCAAACGGCGTCATGAGACCGTGATTCCGCGAGGCGAGGATGTCATCCGCGAAAACGACATACTTTACTTCACCACCACGCCCGAACATGTGACCGAGCTGCGCGACCTTTGTGGCAAGACCCAGACCCGAGTAAAAAAAATAATGGTGATGGGAGGCGGCAAGATCACCGCCCGACTCACCCATATGCTTGGCAAAGACTATAAAATCAAGATTATAGACAACGATCACGACCGCTGCCGCAAACTGCCCGAACGATGTCCCAATGCCGACATCATCTGTGCCGACGCCCGCGACAACGAGGTTCTTGTCGAGGAAGGTATTGGTGAGGTCGACGCTTTTGTCGCTTTATCAGACAGCTCGGAGACAAACATTCTCGCCTGCCTTACCGCAAAAGAATTTGGCGTGGCAAAAACTGTTGCCGAGGTCGAGAATCTTCAATTCATATCGGAAGCCGAAGGCCTCAACATAGGTACTGTCATCAACAAGAAGCTGCTTGCATCGAGCAAGATTTTTCAGCTTCTCATCGATGCCGACACCGAGTCGTCAAAATGCATGGCGCTGGCCGATGCCGAAGTCGCCGAGTTTGAGGTTCATACCGGAGCCCGCATAACCAGGTCGATGGTCAAGGACCTGAGCCTGCCCCACGGCATGACAATGGCCGGCATGATACGCGACGGCAAAGGTGAGCTTATCAGCGGTACTACCGTTTTGAAACCGGGTGACCACGTGCTGGTTTTCTCGCTTTCGGGGCTTCTCCACCGCATCGAGAAACTTTTTATTTGACAATATCGCCCCTAACTCTCTAACTTTTTAGCTATTTCACTTGTTAAAAAAGAAATAATTCATCATAAGAGAAAAAAATATCGTAAATTTGTGAAATATTTGAAGTCGCACATTAATTAAAATGACAAATAATACACCTGAATCAATCTCAACCAACAACGTTATTACCGCGTTGCGCCAACAAATTATCGACAGCATCTATGAACGCAAAGGTTATGCCGTAACCTTGCTTGACCTGTCGGACATCGAGGGCGCAGCCGCTCCCGAGTTTATAATATGTCAAGGTAACTCGCCCACACAGGTGAGCGCCATCGCCGATAACATCCGCGAGGAATTGCTTGAAAAACTGGGCCGTAAACCGTTTAACTATGACGGTTACCGCAACAGCGAGTGGATTGTCATAGACTACGGTGACATCCTCGTCCACATTTTCCGCAAGGATATCAGGGAGCATTACAATCTTGAGGAGCTGTGGAGCGACGCCAAGGTAACCCGTCTGCCCGACGAGGAATGAAATTTAAACAAACTAAAACTCTCCCTTCAACCAACAAATAAAAATGGATAACAACATGCCACCTAAAAAACGTCAGTTTAAATTCAGCATGTACTGGATGTATGCTTTAATC
>JAIDNJ010000215.1 GCA_029063895.1 Muribaculaceae bacterium
ATGCAACAGTGTCACGTCATGTTTGAGCCATGAGGCGTGTATATTGTCAAGAGCGGTAGCCTGTGGATCGCTGAGTCGCGGAAGGATGCCTGAGGGGGAATCGGTAAAATCAAAGCGGTTGATTTTGCATTTTTCTATTGTAAAAATGCCTTTTTTGACCATTGTCATCAGAGTCGAATCGGTTGGCGAACCGGAGCGGGTGAGCAGAGCCTCTTTAGTGACCCGGCGCGGGTCGGCCCCTTTGACGAGAGGACGCGATAGGTCGAGATAGGCGAGCAGTAGAGCTTCCTGACGTTCACGTTTGGAGACAAGAGTGAAAGCCTCGTCGGTGTCAACGGTAAGCTTTACAAAATTGACAGTGCGTGCATGGTAACGTTCAACAAGTTTCTCGGCTACCGAAGCGGCCCCGATTGATATGAGCCTGTCAACGGCAGTTGTTATATTTTTTATACCGGTTTTTTTCTGGAGCTGGTCAAGCGTTGCCGAGCCTGCGACCTTGATCTCACCAAGCAGGGCTTGGTCGGAATCGGATAGAGGAGTTTCCGATTCAAAATCGTCACCGGCGGTTACGGTGGTTGTACTTTCGATTTTGAGGGCAGCCGGTAGAGCCGCTTTCATCACGTCACCAACCGAGCACAAATAGTAGTCGGCCATCCAGTTCCAGAATTTCAACTGAGGATGGCAAAGGACCGGACGCGAGTCAAGAACCTGAACAATCTCTTTGGGAGTGACATTGTCAGGCGCTTTTGCTGGAAAACCGATAACAATTGCCGTATAAAATTTTTTTTGACCGAAAGGCACAATGACTCTCGAACCTACTGCGATATTTTCATTTTGCAGGAGTTCGGGTACCGCATAGGTAAAGGTTGCATTCAGCGGCAACGGGACAATGACTTCAAGTAATTTCTTCATTTAAAACTGAAAGATGTATCAAATTGATTTGGAGCGTTAATTAGAGATATCACCCAAATCAAAATACATTAAACGTGTACGTTGGTTTTCGTCTTCAGAACTCAGAAAAGTAAAGTCATTCTTCAAATAGAAAGACGTGGCTTGAACATAGGCATCTACCGTTATAAATCGACAACCAGATTTCATATAGAGTTATTTGTCTTCCAAAATACTCATTGCCAACTTATAATTAGCCAACCTGCGTTGTTTTTTTCGTCCGATTCCACACGAGTCTCATTCATACGTTCAACAAAACGCCGTGCATCGTCACCTCGAAGAACCGGAGTTTCTTTAATTGGTTGTGCCATAGTTCAGTTAATTTATTTTTTACAAAGATACGAAATTTTTTTCTTTTAGAACCAATATGACGGTTAAAATGTTTGATGATGTTTTATTACAGGAAATTTTTAGACCGGGCAGACTTCTTGCCCGTGGGTGGACTTACCTTTGCAAAAAAGAAAAAAGATCGCATTATGAGAAAACAAAGACATGATTTACCTTATGAAGCCTTTTGCAGGTGGTTTGATACCGTTGAGAACAAACGTCAATCAAGCGACTCGCGACGGTCCGAGCCGTCACGACCTCAAAAAGCTACCCCTGTTCCGGTCGATTTCACCCCCGTGAGGGCAACGATTTGGGCCAAGGACCGGTAGGAAATTGTACAGAGGTGTACGATTTATGAATCCGAAAACGGACAAAGTGTCCGTTTTCGGACAGCGTGCCAAAACACAAAATGTTGATTATTAGCATTTTGATGTTTTGGCATATTTATTGTAATAATATTTGGCACAGACAACCAATCAAAAAAACAAAACATAAATGGACAGAGAAATTCCAAAATCAGAAATTGAACGCCGCCGTCGCATCACCTATATGAAAATAGGTGGTGGTGTCATTGCGGTGATATTAGTTTTCATTCTTATAGGTATGACACTCCGCAAGAGTATCAAGCGAGACGAGATCACAATCTCGGAGGTTGGAGTGGGACGTATCGAGGCCGCTATCAGCGCGACAGGACTTGTTGTACCGTCGTTTGAAGAAATTATCAACTCGCCAATTTCAACGCGCATTGTCGAGGTTTACAAACATGAGGGCGATACCGTCGGGGTTGGCACACCGCTGTTGCTTCTCGATCTCCAGTCGGCATCGACACAGATTGAAAAATTGCTCGACGAACGTCAGATGAAACAATATGAACTTGAACAGACTCGCCTGAACAATCATACCTATCTTTCAAATCTTGAAATGCAGATTCAGGTCAAGGAGATGGATGTAAACCGCAAACTTGTCGAGGTTGACAACGAGCGCCGTCTTGATTCACTCGGATCGGGGACCGGTGACCGTGTCCGTGAGGCCGAGCTTGCATATAACACGGGATGTCTCGAACTATCGCAACTACGACAGCAACTTATCAACGAGCGATCGGTGCGCGATGCATCCTATCGCATGAAGGAGCTGGAGATGTCGATTTTTGACAAAAATCTCAGTGAGCAGAGACGCACGTTTGAAGATGCTCAGATTCGCTCGCCGCGGGCTGCCACATTAACCTATATAAATACAAATATAGGCCAGCAAATATCGGCTGGTGAGAAGGTCGCTGTTATCAGCGATTTGTCACAATTCCGCATTGATGCAGAAATCGCTGACAATTTCAGCGGAATGATTCAACCTGGAGCAAGAGCCAATTTCCGCATCGGTCGCCGCGTTTTCCAGGGACACATAAGCAACATCACCCCACAGTCAAAAAACGGAACTGCTTCATTTACCGTTTTGCCCGATACTCAGGAATCGTTTTTCCGCTCGGGCCAAAAGGCCGATGTTTTTGTCATCACCGGTGTAGACGATGATGTACTCCGCATTCCTAACGGGCCGTATTACATGGGGCCGGATGATTATGACATGTTTGTACTCGACTCGGATGATGTTCTTGTAAAGCGGAAAGTCACTCTCGGCGAGGGCAACTATGACTGGGTTAAGGTAGAAGCCGGACTCAAAAAAGGAGACCGTGTGGTGACCTCGGACATGAGCTCTTATCTCAAAAACAACAACCTGAAAATCAAATAAAACAATCAATAATAAACCAATAGAAGTTATGGCTATCATCACTCTAAAAAACGTTGAAAAAATTTACAAGACATCAGAAATCGAGACTCTTGCGCTCGAAAACGTGAATATTGACATCAACAAGGGGGAGTTTGTCAGCATCATGGGACCATCGGGTTGCGGCAAATCAACACTATTGAATATCATCGGTATCCTTGACACCCCGACAAGCGGTCAGGTGATTGTCAACGATGTTAACACGGCGATGCTCAACGACGCGGCCAAGTCACATTTCCGCAACGCCAATCTCGGTTTTGTGTTCCAGAGCTTCCACCTTATTCCGTTGCTCAATGTCAGTGACAATGTAGAGCTTCCGCTAATCTACCGCAAAGGGGTGAGCGATTCAGAGCGCAAACGTCTTGTCGAAGAGGTTCTTGAAAAGGTTGGACTGTCACACCGCCGCAAACACATGCCGTCGCAGCTCTCGGGAGGACAGTGCCAGCGCGTGGCTATCGCCCGTGCAATCGTGGGTAATCCGCAGATAATTCTTGCCGACGAGCCAACCGGTAACCTTGACTCGAAAATGGGAGCCGAGGTAATGGAGATTCTTCACAATCTCAATAAAAATGACGGACGCACTATCGTGATGGTAACTCACAACGAGCAGCAGGCAACTCAGACCGACCGCATCCTTCGCTTCTTTGACGGACGACAGGTTCAGTAATAATTATCAATCACCAACAAAATCACTGAAAATGAAAGCGATAAAACAGATATTATTTGACTTCCGCCATCAGGCGGTCATCTCGTGGGTGACGCTGTCGGGTACAATGCTCTCGGTGTTTCTCATCATGATTGTGGTGATGATGCAGCAGGTCCAGATAGCTCCTTTTGCACCGGAAAGCAATCGAGACCGTTTACTTTACGGAAGATGGATGCACGTTAATACCGGTGAAGGATTAGGCGGGTCCTCGTCCAGTGTTTCACTGACATACGCCCATCAGTTGTATGATTCACTTGCCAATGTTGAAGTCATCTCATTTGTTGTTGATCAATCTGATCGTGAGGTAGCTTCACTCAAAGGGAAGCTACCGATGATAGTTGACAAAAAAATGGTCGATGACAATTACTGGAAAATATTCAATCACAGTTTCATATATGGTAAGCCGTTTGACCGCGCGCAGTTTGATGCCGGGATGAAGGTAGCCGTTATCACGGAAAGTGTTGCAAAAGAACTTTTTAACAGAACCGATGTGGTTGACCGTGAATTGTTGCTCAATCATGTTCCTTACAAAGTCACCGGTGTAATAAAGGATGTATCGTCACTGACAACCGAAGCCTATGGTCAGGTTTTTATCCCGTGGACGACAAACAATTCACTAACAGATTGGAACAAACCGTACTTCGGAAATGCGATGGTGTACCTTCTCGCGCGTTCGCCCAAGGATATAGAGTCGATAAGGAAAGAGGTCGAGCATCGCTATGAAGTCCTTAATACTCAGGATCGCGGAGATAACTCAACATTTATTTATCACGGGCAGCCTTTTACCCAGGAGATGAGAGTCAACGAGCACGGGTCCAATAATGACCCGGATATCGAAACTCCGCGAAAAATGCGTTATTTCATCTTTGCAATCCTGCTGATTATACCGGCAATCAACCTTAGTTCCATGACTCAGAGCCGTCTGCGTCGTCGAGTTGGTGAGTTTGGAGTCCGTCGAGCATTTGGCTGTACACGCTCACGTATCATGCTTGATATTCTGAATGAAAATCTTATATTGACTATTGCGGGCGGTATTTTGGGCGTATTGCTCAGTTTGGGATTCACGTGGCTGTTTTCCGACCTGATGTTCACGTCAATGTTTGACGATCGCAGTCCCGAGTCGATGTATATTACTCCTGAAATGGTATTCAATCTTCCCATATTCCTATGGACATTATTGTTCTGTCTCATACTGAATATTCTCAGTGCGTCTATACCCGCATGGCGCGCGGCACGAGTCAATCCTGTCGAGGCTATCAATATGGGTAACAAATAATTAACCATCATATCACCAACAATAATGAAACGAAAATTATTAAAACAGATATCCAAGGAATGGCAAAGCAACCTGTGGCTGGTTGTGGAACTGATAATAGTTGGAGCGGCAATGGCCGGAATACTAACACTTCTTGTGTCGACACTTGGCGTGAGATTTCAGCCGGCAGGTTATGAAGTGACTGATGCATACGAGGTCAGTCTCCGTTATATCAATCAGTCAAGTCCCGATTATACTCAATATGAAGACAAGAGTAAATATGATGACGATGTGTACACATTGATGGAACGCATACGTCAGCTTCCCGAGGTTGAGCATCTTGCATACGGACAGAATGCGCTACCGTTCAACTATAATTTCAATGGCAGTAGCTATATAAGCATACTTGATGAAGACACTTTAAAACTTGGCAGCCTCAACCGCCGTGTAATGAGCCCGGAATATCCTATAATCCTGAATATGCATGGTCTCAGAGGCGAGACTCCCGAACAGCTTTCAAAAATGCTCGAGAATGGAGAAATTCTTGTAACCAGCACATTATGGAATAATGATCGTGAGCTGACAGGGGATGATGCCGGCCGCTATGTACAAAAGAGCAAAAAGGATTCGGTGCTTTACCGTATTGGAGCAGTCATTCCCGGTTTTAAACGAGTTGATTTTGAACAGCCCGGTCCGGCAATAATAATGAGTCCGGCAAGTCGAAGGATGAAACTAAGAAACGTCTCAAGTTTTGTAGTGAAATTGAAACCGGGCTCGGCAGAAAGTTTTGAAAAGGCAATTAAAGACAATCCCGATCGCTGGGCCATAGACAATACCTATATTACGGAGGTAACCCCGGTTGACCGAATACGCAGTATCGCTAACCGTGAGAATAATCAGCAGATTGCCGGTACAGTAGTTTGTTCATTGTTTCTTCTTCTCAGTATTTTCCTCGGTTTGCTCGGTACATTCTGGTTCCGTACAGGACAGCGCACCGTCGAGATTGCTATAAGACTTGTCAACGGGGCTACACGACGCCAGATTTTTGCCCGTCTTATGACTGAGGGTATAATTCTATGGCTGTGCTCGTTACCATTTATCAGCGCTATCATGATTATGATTTACAAGTATGATTTAATGGCAAGTTTTGTCTATATCGAGGTGAAAAAAAGCATGATAATGAGTACATGTATCACTGCTGCCGCCTTATTGCTGATGATACTTGTGGGTATATTGTTCCCGGCAGTCCGCGCCATGAAAACCGACCCGGCAATCGCTCTTAAAGACGAATAAATAATAAAATGATAAAGCAGCTACTAAAATTGATTTTAATGACATCATCTTTTGCTGTCTTCGGGCAGCAAAAGATGGCAATGTCACTTGACGACGTGATAGCTCGTGCCCGCGTTAACAGCGTAGATGCCGAGGTTGCTCTGGGGGAGCTGAGAAGTGCTTACTGGGAATACCGCACCTATCGCGCCGACCTGCTTCCCGAGGTAAACTTTGCCGCTACTGTGCCGTCGTATCACAAACAGTATTCCACCTACATGAATGATGAAGGTAACTATTCGTTTGTAAGGAATAATTATCTGCAAATAGACGGTCAAGTGTCGATTGACCAAAAAATATGGCCGACGGGCGGTACGTTGTCGCTGACTTCACAGCTTGATTTTCTCCGTCAGCTCGACGGGGTGAAATATAACCGTTTCATGTCGGTGCCGGTGGCATTGACGCTTAATCAGCCCGTTTTTGGTGTCAATACGGTAAAATGGGACCGTAAAATCGAGCCGGTGCGCTATTCCGAGGCCAAAGCAAAGTTCCTGAGCGCCACCGAGGAGGTCGCCATGAAAGCGATCAACTATTATTTCAACCTGTTGATGTCGCGCGAAAATCTGGCAATCGCCGAGCAGAATCATGAAAACGCGACACGACTTTATCTGGTTGCCAAAGAGAAACGCGCGATGGGTCAGATAAGCAAAAATGACCTGTTGCAAATGGAGCTCAACCTGTTGAATGCCCAAAGTGACCTGACCGAGTGCCAAAGTAATTTGAAAAGCAATATGTTTACTCTTCGCTCGTTTCTTGATTTGGGCGAAAATGTAGATATCGAGCCCGAGGTGCCGTCGTCAGTTCCCAATGTCGATATAACTTTTGACGATGCGCTCAACCGCGCACTCGCCAATAATAAATTTTCAAAGAATCTTCGTCGCCGTCAGCTTGAAGCTGAATATCAGGTTGCAAAGGCAAAAGGGGACATGCGTCAGATTTCTCTATTTGCCCAGATAGGTTTCACGGGCACCGATCATGAGCTATCGCCTTCCTATTCTAATTTGCGTGGTAATCAGGTCGTTGAAATAGGGATTAAGATTCCTTTGATAGACTGGGGGAAGCGTCGGGGAGCGGTCAAAACGGCACAATCAAATCAGCGTGTGGTGGAGAGCCGTTTGCGCCAAGAGACAATGAATTTCAATCAGGATCTTTTTATTCTTGTCGAGCGTTTTAACAACCAGCGCGAGCAGCTCAAGATTGCCGAACGTGCCGATACAATCGCGACTCAGCGATATCTTACCAATGTGGAGACCTATCTGATAGGAAAAATATCGACGCTCGACCTGAATGACTCGCAGGTGAAAAAGGATGAAAGCCGTCAGCAATATGTAAATGAACTCTTTCGTTTCTGGTATTATTATTATCAGTTGCGTAGTCTGACATTATGGGACTATGCTCTCGGCTCAGGTATTGAAGCCGATATAGATAGGATTGTCAGAGAATAAACATAATCATAGCAACCGGTTAATTAAAAAGGCGGTGTGTCAAAAAATTTGACTCATCGCCTTTTGTAATTGTTCTTGTTTAAAATGGTGATTTGAAATCGGATAGAAGAGGACGCTTCAAATCTTTGTCGGATAGGATTGCTGTTTTCAGGTCAATCTTCCAGTCAATGCCGAGCGCAGGGTCGAGGAGTGAAATGCCACCGTCGGCATCGGGTGCATAGTATTCGTCACATTTGTATTGAAACACTGCCTCACCTGACAGCACCGAAAAACCGTGGGCAAATCCTTTGGGAATAAACAGCTGGCGATGGTTATCGGCCGACAACTCGACGGCAACATGTCGACCGTAAGTAGGGGAGTCCTTTCTCAAATCAACTGCAACATCAAGAACACATCCGCTTACAC
>JAIDNJ010000216.1 GCA_029063895.1 Muribaculaceae bacterium
ACCTTAAACGAGGAAAGCCTTTTCGAGACCGTATCAAAAATTGAAAAGAAAACTGATAAATTCAATCTTTTTCTCAACATGCACGGTGATTTCAACGCCGACTTCAACGGTTCGGATTTTCAGGACGGACGTTTCCGCATGCGTCAGCTCCGTCTTGAGATGAAAGGTAACATTACCGACTGGCTCAGCTACCGTTATCGTCAGCGTCTTAACAAAGGCAACGATACAGCCGGCTATCGCGACAATACTCTCGGCAGCATCGACATTGTAGGCATCGGTCTCAAATTCAATAAGTTCTCGATGTTCCTCGGTAAACAATGTGCCGCTTACGGTGGTATCGAGTTTGACCTTAACCCTATCGAGATATATGAATACTGCGACATGATCGAGTATATGAGCAACTTTATGTCGGGTGTGAATCTCGCCTATAATTTCACCGATGCCCAGCAGCTCCAGTTCCAGGTGCTCAATGCTATCAACGGCAGCTCCCAGTCAATGTATGGCGACTATGAAAAGGCAAAACTCCCTATGGTTTATACTTTGAACTGGAACGGTAACTTCCTTGATGTCTATAAAACCCGTTGGTCGGCCTCGGTCATGAGCGAGACCAAAGGTGAGAAGATGTTCTACTATGCACTCGGTAACGAGTTTAACATCACCCGTGATTTTGGCGCATACTTTGACTGGATGTATTCTCGCGAGGGTGTTGACCGCAAAGGTATCATGACCGGTATTATCGGTGCTGACAACGGTTTTAATACTTCAAAGGTTGATTACATGTCTTATGTTCTTCATCTCAACCACCGTTTCTGCAAAAACTGGAATGTGTTTGTAAAGGGTATGTATGAAAATGCAGGTATCTATAAGGCTCACGACGGACTCGCAAAAGGTCGTTACCGCAATTCATTCGGCTACATCGGCGGTATTGAATATTATCCTTTTGCTGACCGCAACCTTCACTTCTTTGCCACTTACATCGGCCGTAAGTACAACTACACCGATCTTGGTAAAGCTTTTGGCAACACCAACTATTCGACCAACGCTATCTCGGTCGGTTTCATCTGGCAGATGCCCGTATTCTGATAATTACATAACGATTTAAATACAACGGTTAAGGCGATGTGTCGAGTTATGACACACCGCCTTTTCTATTGCTTCGATTAAACGTCATGAGGTAGTTAAACGTCATGATGTTTTGATAAACTTACCGGTGATGCTTTGCGGGTTGCCGGCAATCTGCTGTGGTGTACCGGTGGCAACAATGAGGCCCCCCGATTCACCTCCACCGGGGCCCATATCGATGATATAGTCGGCGTTGCGGATGACGTCGAGATCGTGCTCGATAACGATTATAGTGGCTCCCAGCTCAATGAGATGCTGGAATACCTCGATGAGTTTTCTTACGTCGAGAGGGTGAAGACCGATAGTTGGCTCGTCAAACACAAAGAGCGTGTCGCTCTGTTCGTGCCCCATCTCGGTCGCGAGCTTCAGTCGCTGGGCTTCTCCACCCGACAGGCTCGGAGTTGCCTCGCCAAGAGTGAGATAGCCCAGACCGAGGTCTTTTAATGTTGTCAGGCGTGAGGAAACAGTCTTGTGATGTGCACAGTCGGTGACGGCTTGCTCAACATCATCGTCCATCAGTTGAGGAAGTGACAGCGGTGTGTCATCGGGCCCCGGGATGTGTACCGACCACGCAGCTTTGCTATATCGAGAACCTCGACACTCGGGACATGGAATGTCAACGTCGGGTAAAAACTGAACATCAAGGCTCACTGTACCGGTGCCGTCACAAACAGGGCATCGCAGGCCGCCGGTGTTATATGAGAAGTCGCCGGCTTTATATCCGAGGGCTTTTGACTCGGGTGAGCGGGCAAATATTTTTCGTAATTCATCGTGGATGTTGGCATATGTTGCCACGGTTGACCGTACGTTAGCTCCTATCGGTGTAGAGTCGATAAGTTTTACATGTTTGATTCCGGGAGCATCGACTGAGACTACATGAGAGGGGAGCGGTGTGGTGTCGAGCTGAGATTGCAGGCCGGGCACGATGCTTTCGAGTACCATTGTTGTCTTGCCCGAACCCGACACGCCGGTAACTACCGTCAATCGTCCTTTGGGTATTTTGATGTCGAGCGGTTTGACGGTGTGAACCGGAGAGGTCTTTATGTGGATGCATCCGTTGTCAAATATATCGCCGGCACTGATCATGGGTCTCAAACGCAGTTCCTCTTTTCCCGATAAAAAGGGACCGATTTTTGAATCGGGATTGTGTTCGATACTCGTGATTGAACCTTGAGCAATTATCTTGCCTCCGTTGGATCCGGCGCCCGGTCCAAGCTCGACCATGTAATCGGCGTCACGTAAAATTTGGGTATCATGATCGACAAGGACAATCGAGTTGCCGTCGGCGATGAGATCGTGCATGACCCCGGTCAGACCGGTTATGTTGGCCGGATGGAGTCCAATAGAAGGCTCGTCGAGAACGTAGAGAATACCGGTTGTGCGGTTCCTGACAACGCGCGCAAGCTGGGTTCGCTGACGTTCGCCGGTCGAGAGGGTTGACGATGCGCGGTCAAGGCTGAGGTACCCGAGCCCGAGATCAACAAGACGGCGGGCGGTAAGCAGGAAAGACTCCCCGATGTTTATAGCCATCTGTTTCATTTCGGGCGGCAATGTTTCAGGAACGTGTTTAACCCAGTCGATGGCATCGGTTAGAGTCTTGGCGGTAGCTGTGTCAAGGCCGATGCCGTCGATGCGGGGAGCGCGTGCCGCCTCTGACAGTCTTGTGCCGTGACAGCATGGACACACATCGCTTTTAAGAAATTTTTCAACGCGCTTCATTCCTTTTTCGTCGGTCACTTTGGCCAGGGCGTTCTCGACCGTATAGACGGCGTTGTAGTAAGTGAAGTCGAGCTCGGCGGCAGTCTCACTTTTTTTGGCTTTGTATAGAATTGTCTTTTTCACGGCGGGTCCGTTAAAGACAATATCGCGTTCTTTGTCGGTGAGTTGGTTGAAAGGGATGTCGGTCCTGACGCCCATAGCCCGACAGACGTTGGTCATCAGTGACCACATGAGACTGTTCCATGGAGCTACAGCGCCCTCGTCGATTGTCTTGGTTTCGTCGGGAACGAGAGTTGACCGGTCGACTGTCATGACAACTCCTGTACCACCACATTTTTCACATGCACCGGTGCTGTTAAAGGCGAGGTCTTCGGCGCCCGGCCCATAAAACCGGTTGCCACAGTTGTCACAGACGATTTCTTTCTCGGCGGCTACATCGAGCGACGGTTTGTGGTAGTGTTCGCATTTGGGACAGCGGTGGCTTGCCAGACGCGAAAACATGAGTCTGAGGCTGTTGAGAAGTTCGGTCGATGTTCCAAATGTGCTCCTGACCCCGGGAACGCCGGGTCGCTGGTGCAGGGCAACCGCCGCGGGCACATGACTGATTTCCTCGACATCGGCACGAGCCGACTGGGTAATGCGTCGGCGCGTGTAGGTAGAGAGAGCTTCAAGATAGCGGCGCGAACCTTCGGCATATAGCACACCGAGTGCAAGCGACGACTTGCCCGATCCCGACACGCCGGCGATACCTACAATCTTGCCGAGGGGAATATCGACATCTATATTTTTAAGATTATGGACTTTGGCTCCGTGAATCTTGATTTTATCCTGTTCCATTTTATAATCAAATTGTGTTTGAACAACAAAGTTAACCATTTTACAGTAAAATGACAATCTCATATTGACCCGACAGGTGATTTGTGATGTTTTGTGCTGTTATGTGATGTAAATGCAGAGTGGAGCTACATATTTAACATTCAAAATGTTGCCTGAAATGATATGATTTATTAATTTCGCGCATATCTTCACATAACCCAACTGAACGAAATAAATAAAAACGAAAAGAGAAGATAAATTATAACTTTTAGTTTTTATTATGGTCTTAATTAAAAAGAGATATGAAACGGATAACCCTTATATTATTGATTATAGTTGGATTTGTGGGCTGTTGCAATGCTCAAAATCGACAACATAAAGATATTGATTCCATGAGACCGGAGCGCAGGATACATAATCACCGACCGCTGTATTCAGTGACAGGTGGTAGGGTCTTTTATGATGGTCATGAGGTAAAGGATGCTTCAGCTGCAAGTTTTGTAATTCTCCACGATGGTTATGCCCGCGACACATGGAATGTATATTTTGACGGCGTAAAGATTGACGGAGCTTCATCGGGTACTTTCAAGGCCATGCGCGACGGCTATGCCCGCGACACGTGGAATGTATATTTTGATGGCGAAAAGATTGACGGAGCTTCGCCCGGAAGCTTCAAGGTCATGCACGACGGTTATGCCAAAGATACGTGGAATACATATTATTGGGGACGTAAAATTTAATAGGATTATAATGTTTTATAAAAACTTGCTTTTACCGGTGTTGTTATGTTTGCTGTTATTGACAACAGGATGTAACAACGATATTTTTGTTGATGAGCCGCCGCTGGGCGAAGAGGAGATTGGTGCAACTATCGATGGGGACGGTGGCGAAACTTCGTTCGAGATTCCGTTCAAGGGACTTGAGCACATCAGTATTGACGTGATGAGTGAGGCCGAACGATATTGCACATATTACAATGCTGCTGGTGAAGTTGTTGACCGAAAGTCGCCGGCTTCGATGGTAAGCCGTATTGTTTTTGAAAGCGATTTTACAAAATTTGAAATAGAAAAAGATGGAAAAACGTTGAGGATAGTTAGTGTTTGCAGTACCTCGGAATATGAATCGACGTGGACTATCAGGCTTGAATATAGCTATGGCGTGAGATTTATATATATAAAAACATTGCCGGGAAAACCATTGAAACTGATGGATATAACCTATCCCGAACCGCTCAAAATCAATGACAAGGAAAAGGTTGTCACCACGAGAGAGACCTTTACCAACAACGGTCCGTTACCACAGACTATCGAAGTAAGACCCTATCTTAATGAATTGGCTACTATTATTGTAGACCCTGACAGGTCGGGTTTTTGGATAAGTGCCCAAAAATGGACTATGCCTGTGCCGGTATATGTCAATGACAAATGGTCGATAATTGATAAGCCTGAAATCATGCCGGGAGTCCGCTATTATTACGAACGGCCCGACCGATTCACTAAAATTCCGATCGATATTCCGGCCTATTCCAAAGTGACAATCATCACCGATGTAACTTATACTCAGGCTACCGGTAGCGGTTATATGGCTTTTCTTAATGAGATTCTCGACCGTAGGTTTGACGTTAATTTCAATGTGACATCGCTTTATCCCTATAAACATGAAATCAGAATTGAAGATGCTAAATAAATTCTATATACTTGCCATCGGGTTTTTCATCGGTTTCGCGGCTGTGGCCGATACAATCCCGACCGGCTTTTCACGCCCGATGACGTGGCGTGTGGGTGCTGAAATATCTCCTGCTATTGTTCCTGGAACAAATATGTTTCTTAAGGGTGACAACCTTGAAGATAAACGAATAGGATCGGCGTTGTCGGGTGATATTCGTGCAGATTTCAGCTTTAATCGGTCCACGCGCGAGGGGATGCTGTATCGCGGCGTGTATCAGGGTATGGGACTTGGTGTCAAGTCATTCTTTGCCGGTAAATTGTTGGGTACACCTGTGTCGGCTTATGTTTATCAAGGTGCACCGTTGTATCATTTCAGCAGTCGTGTGTGGCTCGGTTATGAATGGCAGTTTGGAGCTGCTTTTGGTTGGAAACATTACGAAAAATATGTAGAAGAATACAATACGGCCATCGGCAGCTCGGTCACTGCTCACATGGGGCTCGATTTTAAGTTACATTATGCTGTCTCTGACCGATGGGTAATGTCAATTGGCGTTGGCGCAAATCACTATTCAAACGGTAATACGTCGTGGCCAAACGGGGGCGTGAACTCGATAGGTGCGTCGGTCGGGCT
Source organism: Muribaculaceae bacterium (assembly GCA_029063895.1). Taxonomy (GTDB): domain Bacteria; phylum Bacteroidota; class Bacteroidia; order Bacteroidales; family Muribaculaceae; genus CAJUPY01. The sequence goes on from JAIDNJ010000216.1 coordinate 5,956, forward strand.
TGCCTATGTCATCAATAGTCATACCGACAATGGGCAGGTTGACAGAGCGTTGGAGACCGTAGCCGACAGTCACCGGTGGTTTTATGACATCATGGCCTATGGTGCGTGGCGCAAACGCATTGTTATTGTAGGCGACCCCGGCGAGCCGCAGCTATGCCCCGGCCGTTTCGGTGTTGTAGGACTACAGTTTGCACCACTTTATCGACTGAACCGATGGGTAGGCATCGGTCCGGCTCTCGACATGCAGTGGGACGAAAGCGCCGGTCTCGAGCCCTATTGGGTTATTGGAAGCAGCGATGATAACATCATGTTTGAGCGTCCGCCGTTCGGTAAGCAGTTGAGTCTCGGCGTGTCGGCCCATGCCGAGTTGACGATGCCGATTTTCGCTCTAAATGCCGGTATCGGCTATGATATGCTT
>JAIDNJ010000217.1 GCA_029063895.1 Muribaculaceae bacterium
TGCTTCCTCGCAATCAGCAAAATCAATGAGAGTCTCGCCCGTAAAAACAAAATGGAAGCTCAGGGTATCTCGGCCGACACAGTTCCTGCCGACGAACATCCCGAATCCGATTCAGGTGAAGTTATCGCTGCTATCGGTCTCGCCCTCCGCGACCATTTTGAAGCACATGACCAGGAATCAACCATTCTCACCATCAACAAGGTGCGCCGCAGCTATTCACCCTGGAGCTCCAAGATTTATGGCATGCGCCACAATCCCCGCGGCTAAAAGCGTCGCCTTTAACCATTAATCAACATTTCGATAATCATTCAACGAAAAATCAAAATGAAAGAATACAAATATAAAATTAACGGTAACTCCTACAACGTGGGAATCGGCGACGTAGACGACAACAACATCGTTCAGGTCGAAGTCAACGGCGTCCCCTACAAAGTGGAACTCGAAAAAAAGGCAGCTCCCGTCAAGGTTGTTTCCGCTCCCCGTCCCTCAGCCGCTCCCCGCACTGAATCGGGACAGAAAGTGATTGCCAAACCTGCAGCCTCGACCGGCGGTGCTTATGCTGTAAAAGCTCCCCTCCCCGGCGTGGTTCTTTCTATCAGCGTTAAAGTCGGTGATGTTGTCAAAGCAGCTGACACTGTTATCATGCTCGAGGCCATGAAGATGGAAAATGCCATCCACGCCGGCCGTGACGGTAAAGTCGCTTCTATCACTGTTAACAACGGCGATTCTGTTCTCGAAGGTACAGTACTGCTTACTATCGAATAAACCGCCCCTGAATCAATCATTGCGATTTATTCTCGAGTAAAAAACTCAACCTCATCAATAACAGAATAAACAATCACAGAATATGGAACAAACATTTGGTGATTTCATGGTTGCCAACCTGACTCAATTCTGGCACTTCACCGGTTTCTACAACGCGACATGGCAACACTTTGTCATGCTTGCCGTGGGTCTTTTCTTCATTTGGCTCGCCATCAAGAAAGACTTTGAACCGATGCTCCTCGTGCCTATCGGTTTCGGTATCCTCATAGGCAACATCCCCTTCAACACTGAAGCCGGACTTGAAATCGGTATCTATGAGCAAGGCTCAGTCCTCAACATCCTCTACAACGGTGTATCGGCCGGATGGTATCCCCCGCTGATTTTCCTCGGCATCGGTGCCATGACCGACTTCTCGGCTCTCATCGCCAACCCCAAGCTTATGCTTATCGGCGCAGCCGCTCAGTTTGGTATCTTCGGAGCCTACATGGTAGCTCTCGCTATCGGTTTTGAACCTGACCAGGCCGGTGCAATCGCTATCATCGGTGGTGCTGACGGTCCTACAGCTATCTTCCTTTCATCTAAACTCGCTCCCAACCTGATGGGTGCAATCGCGGTTTCAGCTTACTCCTACATGGCTCTCGTGCCCGTAATCCAGCCACCTATCATGCGACTGCTCACCACCAGCAAAGAGCGTCTCATCAAGATGAAACCCGCTCGTGCCGTGTCACAGAACGAGAAGATTATCTTCCCCATCGTTGGTCTTCTTCTCACCTGCTTTGTCGTTCCCACAGGTCTTCCCCTGCTCGGTATGCTCTTCTTCGGTAACCTTCTCCGTGAATGTGGTGTGACAACCCGTCTCGCCAAGACCGCAAGCAACGCTCTCACCGACATCGTGACCATCCTTCTCGGTATGACAGTAGGTGCGTCGACCCAGGCAACATCATTCCTCACCGCTGAGACAATCTTCATTTTCTTCCTTGGTTTCATGGCTTTCATCATCGCATCGGCTTCGGGCGTATGCTTCGTGAAAGTATTCAACCTCTTCCTCCCCAAGAACAAGAAAATCAACCCGCTTATCGGTAATGCAGGTGTATCAGCCGTACCTATGTCAGCTCGTATCTCAAACAACCTCGGTCTCGAATACGATCCATCCAACTACCTGCTCATGCACGCCATGGGTCCCAACGTGGCTGGTGTTATCGGCTCAGCCGTGGCTGCCGGTGTCCTTCTCGGATTCCTCGCCTGATAAATCACGCTGTCATTACCTTGACAGTTTAGATATTACACATTATAAACGCTGTGTCAAAAATTGACACAGCGTTTATTTTTTTACAAAAAGTATGCCTTCACCTACCACTGATGAATGTTTTAAATTTATGTTAATGCACTATAATGTTTCATTGCTGTTACACATCTGTTACAGTAACGAAAACTTGTTAATTTCGTCATTTTTCATAAACCTTTCCTCCGTTATTTCGTTAGAAAAGTAAACGGATTTTAAACCTTGTTCACTCACCGTTGAACGCCGGACAATATCCGATAAAATTCATTACATTGACAAAACAACACCAACACTCAACGTCTCATGATATCTAAAAAAGCAATTGAATCGATTTACAAACAATACAGCTCGGTGCCCGAGTCGCCCGACTGTCTGGATATCATTCTTCTCTTTGAAAAGATTCATCCCGACCATAAAATCGAGATTGACGAAGAGGAGCTGGTCATCAATTCGGTAGAACAATGGTCACCTTTCCACCGATTGCCGCTCGATCGAATCCACGGCATCGTCGACTTTGAAGAGACCGTTGCAATCGTGCTTCATTCTTCAATAGTTTTCCTTGGCAAGCGTGTTCCCTGTGTAAACATACACATCAAACCACAGCAGCCATCGTTCATGGAAAAGATGAAAAGCATGCTTTCACGATAATACAGTCATTATCATATAGATGTTGCCCGCCTTCACTACAAACGAAAGGCGGGATTTTTGTTAAAAATACATCTTAAGAGCCCAACACCCCGACATTGCTGTAAAAAAAGAAAAAATACAGTGACATATCTCAAAAAATTCTTGTAAATTTGCATATTATTGCAAAAAATTCAAAACCTCATTATATGTTCAGAACAAAAACTTGCGGCGAGCTACGCATCGCCGATGCCGGTCAATCGGTTACAATTGCCGGCTGGGTTCAGAGAGTCCGTAAAATGGGTGGCATGACTTTTGTTGACGTCCGTGACCGTTACGGTATTACCCAGGTTGTTTTCAACAACGAAACCGATGCCGAGCTTTGTGAAAAAGCCAATAAACTCGGTCGTGAATTTGTAGTACAGATTACAGGTGACGTTGCTCCCCGTTCAAGCAAAAATCCAAATATTCCCACCGGCGACATCGAGATTATCGCCCGTAACCTGAAAGTGCTCAACCCGAGCGTGACACCCCCCTTCACCATCGAAGACGATACTGACGGCGGTGATGACATCCGCATGAAATTCCGCTATCTCGACCTGCGTCGTCCCGCCGTGAGACGCAATCTCGAGCTCCGTCACAAAATGACCATGGAAGTGCGCCGTTACCTCGACTCAAAAGGATTCCTTGAAATCGAGACTCCCATGCTCGTTGGCTCTACACCCGAAGGTGCGCGCGACTTTGTCGTTCCGTCACGCATGAATCAGGGTCAGTTTTACGCCCTGCCCCAGTCGCCCCAGACACTCAAACAGCTTCTCATGGTTGCCGGTATGGATCGTTATTTCCAAATCGTGAAATGTTTCCGTGATGAAGACCTCCGCGCCGACCGTCAGCCCGAGTTCACTCAAATTGACTGTGAGATGAGCTATGTTGAGCAAAACGACATCCTTGAGCTTTTTGAAGGAATGGCAAAACATCTTTTCAAAGAACTCCGCGGCGTCGAAATCAAGGAACCGTTCCTGCGCATGCCCTGGGCCGATGCAATGAAACTTTATGGTAGCGACAAGCCCGACATGAGATTCGGAATGGAATTTGTCGAGCTCGACGACATAATGAAAGGCCATGGCTTCTCAGTCTTTGACAATGCCGCTTACATCGGCGGTATATGTGCCAAAGGCGCTGCATCGTATACCCGCAAACAGATTGACCAACTCACCGACTTTGTGAAACGTCCTCAAATCGGAGCCAAAGGTCTTGTTTATGCTCGTGTCGAGACCGACGGAACCGTTAAATCGTCGGTTGACAAATTCTATACCCAGGAGACCCTCCGTCAGATGGCCGACAAGTTTAATGCCGAGCCTGGAGACCTCATCCTCATCATGAGCGGCGAAGACGCCATGAAAACACGCAAACAGCTTTGTGAACTCCGTCTTGAAATGGGTAACCGTCTTGGTCTTCGCGACAAAAACAAGTTTGCATGCCTCTGGGTTGTCGACTTCCCCATGTTTGAATGGAGCGACGAAGAACAGCGTCTCATGGCTATGCACCACCCGTTCACCCACCCCAAAGATGAAGATATACCCTTGCTTGACACCGACCCGGCGGCTGTACGCGCCGATGCCTATGACATGGTCATCAACGGTGTTGAGGTGGGTGGAGGCTCAATCCGTATCCACGATAGCGAACTTCAAGGCAAAATGTTTGAGATTCTCGGCTTCACTCCCGAAAAAGCACGCGAGCAGTTTGGCTTCCTGATGAACGCGTTCCGTTATGGTGCGCCCCCTCACGGTGGTCTCGCCTACGGTCTTGACCGCTGGGTATCGCTCTTTGCCGGCCTTGACTCAATCCGCGACTGCATCGCCTTCCCCAAAAACAACAGCGGACGCGATGTCATGCTCGACGCTCCAGCCGCACTCGACCAGAGCCAGCTCGACGAACTCTCTATAGCCATCGTCGCTCCTGAAAAAGAATAACCGATGATTCTCATCAGTGACATAATCGACACCCTTGAGTCTAAAATTCCTCCCGTATGGCAGGAAAGTTATGACAACACCGGTGTGCAGATACTCGACCGCGACAAAGAGTGTACAGGCACATTGATATGTGTCGACCTCACCCGCGAGATTCTTGACGAGGCAATTGAAAAAAACTGTAATCTCATCATCACTCATCATCCCCTTCTCTTCCGTCCCCGAAAATCATTTCAGGGACGCGACAGGGTCGAGTTGCTCACTGTCGAGGCAATACGACACGGAATCAGTATCTACAGCTGTCACACATCGGCCGACAACGCTCCAATCATTGGTGTTTCGTGGGTAATGGCCCGACGTCTTGGTCTCACCGATATCCATTGTCTCACCACCGGCGATGACACTACACCCGGGTCAGGAGCAATCGGGGAGCTTGAGCGTGAGATGACACTCGGCGAGTTTGTCAAACGAGTCAAACATACTTTCGGTTCACCTGTCGTCAGGTCATCAACCGACAAACTTGACACGCCGGTCAAACGTATCGCTCTTTGTGGGGGCGCCGGTAGCGAGTTTATCACCGATGCAATCGCTCAACACGCCGATGTATACATCAACAGCGACACCAAACTAAACTACTTCCTTGACTATACCGACCGCATAATTCTACTCGATATAGGTCATTACGAAGCTGAAGAGTGCACAAAAGAAATTTTTTATGATATTATTACAGAAAAATTTCCTAACTTTGCACTTTATAAATCACAGTCCGAATCAAATCCGGTTCATTATTTGTAAGCAACACTATTACAAAAACATGGCTAACGAAAAGAAAACAAGCGAAAATCTTTCGGTTGAAGAACGTCTGAAATCACTTTACGAGCTTCAGACCGTTCTCTCGGAAATTGACCGAATCAAAATTATACGTGGCGAACTCCCCATTGAAGTGCAGGACCTCGAAGACGACATTGCCCGTCTACATACCCGTATTTCAAACTACAACAACGACATCGAGGAACTCCGCCGCAAACTTGTTGACGAGAAAAACGCGATTCAAGAAGCTCAGGCTAAAATCGCCCGCTACAAAGAACAGCTCGACAACGTAAGAAACAACCGTGAATTTGATCTTCTCACAAAAGAAGTTGAGTTCCAGACTCTCGAAATCGAGCTTTGCGAAAAACACATCAACGAGTTTAACCGCGCTATCGAAAACAAAAAAGCCGATATTGAAAAAACAAACGGCGACCTTGCTGACCGCGAGCACATACTCGAAGACAAAAAACGCGAGCTCGACGAAATCGTATCGGAAACACGTCAGGACGAAGAACGTCTCCGTGAAAAAGCCAAAGAGCTTGAACCCCGCATTGACGAACGCACTCTCAACGCATTCAAACGCATCCGCAAAAATGCCCGTAACGGTCTCGGTGTAGTCTATATCCAGCGTAACGCATGTGGTGGCTGCTTCAACCGCATTCCGCCACAAAAGCAGCTTGAAATCAAGATGCACAAAAAAATTATCGTATGCGAATACTGCGGCCGCATCATGATTGACCCCGAACTTGCCGGAATCCAACCTGAAGAAACAAAATAACAAACGGGTACTTCCGTTGATATGAAATCTTAAAAGGCGATGTGTCAAAAAACGACACATCGCCTTTATTTTCATTACATCTTCATTATTTTTAGTCATAATTTATTAAAAGAACTCAAAACCTGGCGA
>JAIDNJ010000218.1 GCA_029063895.1 Muribaculaceae bacterium
CTCATCAGTTATCAAAAACCCGACTTTGTGGCTATTCAGGAAGTCGACAGCGCCACCAATCGCAGCGGCAATACCTATGTTCTGGGGGAAATTGCCAGTGCTGCCGGAATGATACCCGTTTATGCACCGGCAATCAAATTTGACGGCGGACTCTATGGAATCGGTCTGCTCACCCGCACTGCTCCCGACAGCGTCAGCCTCATTCCTCTCCCTGGTCGCGAAGAGAGCCGCATGCTTCTTGCCGCCCATTTCAATGACTTCATTATCATCGACACTCACCTGTCGCTTACACCCGACGATGCCCTTGCCTCCACCGACATAATCCATGACATCATAAACAAAGCAGGCTCAAAATCAGTTATATTGATGGGTGACCTGAACTCACTCCCCGATTCCCCCGTCATTAAAGCGCTCCAGCGCGATTTTACAATTGTAAGCCCCGTTGACACTCCGACATTCCCGGCCAACCGCCCTACCGAGCGCATCGACTATGTTATGATTTCAAACGGATCCCCTTTTGTTGTCACACGCACCGAGATTCTTGACGAGGACACCGCATCGGACCATCGCCCTATTGCAGTTCAACTCACTATCAATGACTAATTTCATTAAACAGATTATGAAAGTTTTACTTGTAAACGGAAGCCCCAACAACGAAGGCAACACACGCATCGCGCTTGAAGAAGTCGCAGCCGCTCTACAAAGCGACGGTATCACCACCGAAATCATCAACATTGGCAAGAAACCGGTGCCCGGGTGTATAGCCTGCCATAAATGTCAGGAAACCGGAGTGTGCATTTTCAATCAAGGTATCTATGCCGAGATACGTGAAAAACTTGAAGAGGGAGTCGATGCCTTTGTATTTGGATCACCTACCTATTACGCAGGTCCCAACGGGTCGCTTTGCTCACTCATGGACCGACTTTTCTACTCGCTCTCCCGCTACTTTGAAAATAAACCCGCTGCCGCGGTAGGCATCTGCCGCCGCGCCGGATCGGTCAGCGTCGTGGAGCGCATCAACAAATATTTTGAGATGACCAATATGCCCGTCATCACCTCCCAGTATTGGAACCTTGCCTATGGTCTCATGCCCGGCGATGTCCGCAAGGACGAAGAAGGCATGCAAACAATGCGCACCATAGGCCACAACATGGCCTGGATTCTCAAATCGACCGAAGGTCATCCCGCACCCGAGCGCGAGGAACACGCTTGGACCCACTTCATCAGATAACTCAAATAATGTTTTAATTCATTGATGTAGGGACGTGCCTTTGGCACGTAATGGTTGATTTTCAAACACTTGCCGTCCTTACGTGCCAAAGGCACGTCCCTACAAAATAGCTAATCTGCTATTTGGGTACACAGTTCCCTACAAAATGATTAATCCTTTGACTTATAATAGCCTAATAACAAATAAGGAGCCGTGCCAATCTCGACACAGCTCCTTCCTTTTTGTTAAATTACCGGTTAATCAACCAATTCTGCTATTTTGTCGGCAAGTTCCTGACCGCGGAGATTCTCGGCGACAAGACAGGCGTTGCCGTCAACGACATACATTGTAGGTACAGCCGAAACTTTGTATAGATCAGCGATTGAGTGGTCGGTGTCGCGGACATTGGTCCATTTGAGGTCCTCATCCTTTACAGCCTTGAGCCACGGCTCTTCCTCGGCGTCTATCGAGATGCTGAGAATGTCAAAACCCTTGTCGGCATTGTTTTTGTAAATCTCCTTGAGATTGGGAATCTCGCGACGGCAAGGACCGCACCAGCTGGCCCAGAAGTCGAGAAGAACAGCTTTTTTACCTTTGCAGAACTCGACGATGTCAACCTCATTACCGTTAATGTCTTTGGCCTTGAACTCGGGCATCTTGTCACCGGGGCGACCGACGGGATAAAGCTGACCGTAAACAAACTGTCCGTAAAATGATTCCTTGGCACTGTCACCGAGCTGTTCATACATATCGCGAGCATTAGGCGACATATAGTTAACCATAGCGTACATCAACAGCGGACCCCAGAATGTCTCTTTGTTAGCCTCGACTGTAGCACGATAGTTTGAATCGAGTGCGGCAAAAATAGCATTCTCGGCTTCTCCAAGTTTTTTAAATCGCTCGGTTTGACGAAGTGAGTCAAGACGTTCACCGCGAGGGAGAGAATAAAGTAAATCATATATATCCTGATTTTCCTTGTGTAGAGAAATCATGGCAGAGTCGATCTGACGGCGACCGAGAGTCTTGTCAAGATATTCCTGATGGGACTGCGACCCTGAAACGGTAACCTCCTCAAAATCATAAACTGTTTTGCCGTCTTGGGCCTCGCTTGATGTTACATTACCCTCGATGACAATATCGTTGTTTTCGAGCATGAACTTCTTGGAACCGTAATTGTCCTTTACAAGAAGAACTACAAGACGGGGTTCGGGTGCAACACCCTCGATTTGAAATTTACCGTCAACGGCAATAGCCTCGGCCAACGGATTGGTTCCGGTGCGGTCGGTAAATTCAGTAAGTACAAGCACTGTACTGTCGGGAACACCGGAAAGTGAACCTTTGATTGTGTAGGAGTTTTTAACGGCCGGAGTGCATGCTGACAAAACAAGCATTGAAC
>JAIDNJ010000219.1 GCA_029063895.1 Muribaculaceae bacterium
ATATAATTCAAATGAAATAACAGGTATTTCCGATTCAACCGACACATGAGAACCATTAAATGTCATACTGAATTTTTCATTGTCATTTTTAACAGCTTCGACTCCGGTTGCCTCTACAAGCTGACTCTCTTTTCCGTTTCGGTCAAATGCTGTAACAAAAAAACGGTCAGTATCACTTAGTCCGGAAATCACAGCCGACATTTCAGATGTTTTAAACACTGGATTACACAATGGATTATCAGGTTGTAGTTCATTGTTTACCAACCGGTAAACCGAATAATATTTTATGGGAGCTTCAACCTCATGGGGGTAGTTCCATGTCAACTTATAATCAAATCCGTCATAATCATACAGTACATTTACCGGCGGTCCGGGACGTGCCGAAGTGACAAATGACAGCGGCCCGACGTGAGCAGGCAAATTAAAAATATCATCGGTCAATGCCTTTTTAAAAGCAACAGGTTCGCTCGAATATGAATCTATAAAATCGGTAGAACTCACAGAAATACCGTATACACCTGTCACAGCACGCACTTTACCAATCATTTCATTGAGAAACGATGATGTAGTACCTTTATAATCAGTGAGTGTCGATGTGTCGAGTTGAACTGTCACCGCACGTCCAGCCGACGAATCAATCCAAAACTGCAAATTACGTGAAAAGCCCTCCTTTTCAGTATGGTACATCCGGGGTATTACCATATCGACATATCCGCGTGACATCCACGCGCCCGCATCCTGAAGATAAGTGCCATAGGCCGTAGGATTGTAAAAACCCGGACGATTCTGATAGGTTCCTTCCGATGTCACAGCTATTCGACAATATGGAGCTTTTGACCTAATGACACCTGAAAGTGCTGAAATCAGCTTGGTAAGATTGTTACGACGCCAAACATCGCGGGTTACAAATTCAGGATTATTCTGTTGAAACGTTTCGGCATCGTCAATACCGTTCAAGGGATATTGAACATTATCAAAAACAATACCGTCAAAGTCATAATTTTTAGAAAGTTCGCCATATAAATCGCTCAAATATGATATTGTAACATCAACGCCAGGATTCAGTACAACTTCCGAACCCTCACCGGTAGTGCACATGTCTGCTTTGTTATAATATGCGTGTCCAACCTTTGAATCAATATATTTTTCAATAACAGCGGGTGTACCGATGTGGAGCGGGTCGACCAGTGCATAAGTATCAATATTTACATCCCTACAGCAATCTATTACAAATTGGGCCGGATCATAATTCATCGAGCCCGTAGCTTTATCGGTGAAACAGATGAGTGACGGCTGAACAGCCGACTGCCAGCCGGTGGCGCCGTCGGCTTGTAATTCAACAAAAAGCGAGTTGAATCCAAGTTGATCAAGTTTCATGACAAGATCGCGTAAATATTCTTTCTGCCCCTCTATATTGCCCGAAGCATAACCCCATTGAGTCAACTTAATTGTTGCCGCTCTCATTTCGCGTGGAGTCGACTGAGCCCATGCAGCCGAAGATATGGCAGCCGATAAAACAAGCATTGACAGCTTTTTTAATACCGGCATATTGAATTTATAATATAATTTATGACACACCTGACTTTTCAGTAATTAAAAAAATAGCTAACTTTGATGCCGTTAAACTAAACGTGTAACGTACATCTATAAAATGGAAAAATCTGAAAAAAATAACTCAGTCGAATATGGAGACTGGTGGACCTCGCCGGCCGAGAGTGAATCAGGTCGCCTGATAATGGTGACCGGACGTCGTGACGTTGACAAGTTCATGAACAATCCGCGATTCAAAATCAGAGTAGAGGCTACCTGGAAATTTGAAAGTGACAGCAGCGGTATGCCCAACCGAGCCACATCTGAACTTATGGAAGAAGCCGACTCTTATCTGCGTGAAACATTCAGAAAAGATCCAGTCGCGGTGCTGACCGGAGTCTATACCGGCGACGGTGAACGCAATTGGGTGTTTTACACTCTGAGTCTTAATATATTTGGCCGCAAGTTTAACGAGGCATTGTCGTCAATGGAGTTATTGCCGATAACATTGCAAGCTGAAGAAGATCCCGACTGGCTTGAATATAAGGAAATGAAAGAAGCCTCGGAAATCAAGAGTGAAGACTGATAAGTTTGTTTTCAGATTAATAAAACAAAAAGCCTCTCTGTTTCGGATTTAAAGGCATCCGTATGTAACAGAGAGGCTTTAATTTATGTCAGTAGAATAACTTCAATATTATTCTTCGTTATTGCTCTCGGCATATTCTTTAAGAAGTTTTTCCTGAACATCGCCGGGAACGAGTTCATAAGAAGAGAACTTCATGCTGAACGAAGAACGTCCGCCGGTAATCGAGCTGAGAGCGGTTGAGTAGCTCGACATTTCTTTCAAAGGAACTTTTGCCGAAATCTTTTCAAAACCGTTTTCGCTTGACATACCCATAATGATTGCTCGGCGTGACTGCAAGTCGCTCATGACGTCACCCATTACATCGGCGGGAACCATTACATCGACATCATATACCGGCTCGAGAATCTTGGGATTGGCGTTGCGGAAAGCTTCAGAGAAAGCATTACGTCCGGCAAGACGGAATGAGATTTCGTTTGAGTCAACCGGGTGCATTTTACCGTCATAGATACAAACTCTCACATCACGGGCATAGCTACCGGTTAGCGGTCCCTGCTCCATGCGGTCCATGAGACCCTTGACAATAGCGGGGATAAAGCGTGCGTCGATAGCTCCGCCGACGATACAGTTGTGAACCACGAGTTTTCCACCCCATTCAAGAGGAATTTCCTGTGTATCACGAATGTTCATCTTGTATTCCTGATTGCCAAATTTATAGGTATCGGGGAGGGGACTGCCTTCTACATAAGGTTCGATGATGAGATGAACCTCGCCAAACTGACCGGCTCCGCCCGACTGTTTTTTATGACGGTAATCGGCACGGGCCGCTTTGGTGATTGTTTCGCGATAGGGGATGCGAGGCTCTTCAAACACAATGGGGAGTTTATCATTATTTTCAACTCGCCACTTGAGAGTGCGGAGGTGGAATTCACCCTGACCTGAGAGTATAGTTTGTTTGAGTTCCTTTGACTGGACGATTTCCCATGTCGGGTCTTCTTCGTGCATACGGGTGAGAATACCCATGAGTTTTTCAGCGTCACTCTCGGTAACAGGACGGATTGCACGCTGATATTTGGGCGCGGGATATTTAATGAAGTCAAATACGTAGTCACAACCTTTCTCATCAAGAGTATTGCCGGTGCGAACATCTTTAAGTTTTACAGTTGCACCGATGTCGCCTGCACACAGTTTGTCGACCTGAGTCTTGATTTGACCGCATACACAGTAAATCTGGGCAATACGTTCTTTTGATTCACGGCTGACGTTATCAAGGTCAACACCGGGAGTAAGTGTACCCGACATAACTTTAAAATACTGAACTTCACCAATATGGGGCTCAACAGTGGTTTTGAACATAAAGATGCTGAGTGGGCCGTTTGAGTCAGGTTTTACTTCATTGCCGTTGGCATCAACCGGAGCGGGCATGTCTTCAACAAAAGGCACAACATTGCCAAGGAATTCCATCATTCGGCGCACACCCATATCCTTGAGAGCACTTACACAGAATACCGGATATATTGATCGGTCTATCAGACCCTTGCGTATTCCTTCGCGCATTTCATCTTCGGTAAGAGAACCCTGCTCAAAGAATTTTTCCATGAGAGTCTCGTCATTCTCGGCAGCCGCTTCGACAAGTTTCTGGTTGAGTTCACGGGCTTTATCGAGCTGATCGGCTGGTATATCTTCAATTACAGGCACACCACCGTCGGGACCCCATGAATATTTTTTCATGAGAAGTACGTCAATCATCGAGTTAAAACCGGGACCCGATACGATAGGATATTGAATCTGGACGATTTTCGGGCCGAAAATATCACGCATCTGTTCGATGACATTCTCATAGTCGGCTTTCTCACCGTCGAGCTGATTGATTGCAAAAATAATAGGCTTTTTCAAAGAGGTAGCGGTGCGGAAAATGTTCTGAGTACCTACTTCGACACCATACTGTGCATCAACAAGGATAACGCCGGTATCGGTAACGTTAAGCGCTGTGATAGCATTACCTACAAAATCATCGGCTCCCGGACAGTCAATCACATTAAGTTTCTTGTTAAGGAACTCGGCATAGAAAACAGTTGAGAATACCGAATACCCATATTCTTTTTCAACGGGGAAATAGTCACTTACAGTATTTTTTCCATCGATTGTACCACGACGTTTTATAACTCCACACTCGTAAAGCATAGCTTCAGCG
>JAIDNJ010000022.1 GCA_029063895.1 Muribaculaceae bacterium
CGCCTAATTCACTTGTCTAATTTGAGGCGAATTTAGTCAACTAACTGAAATATAGTGCTTATTCTTTTCTTCAACGAGGAGGAGTACTAAACAAGGAAGTTTATATAATGACTTAAAAATCAATGGCTAAACAAATTCCGAATTGTTTGGCCATTGATTTTATTGTCTCAAGTAGTGTAGTTTAACTGAGTAAATTCATTACCTTTAGTCTTGCCATCGAGCAAAGTTATAGTAATTTGTCAGTTACCAACGGCACAAGATGATAAAATCTGTCAGGACGGGGTGTTTGACTTCTTATTTACATTGCCAAAGTCACATCATTGGCTGAATCAGGCAGTCAGCAAGACCAGGACAATGCCGAAGATAATGAGGACAGTGTTGCTGACAGCATATGTTACAGTGTAGCCTAACGCGGGGACGGTGCTTCCGAGTCGTTCCTGAACTGCACCAAGTCCGGCTGTTGTTTTTCGGGCACCTGCACAGCATCCGAGTGTCATGGCCGGGTGGAACTTGAAAATATAGTGTCCGATAAGGATAGACAGGAATAATGGCACCAGGGTAACTATAAGACCGGCGACAAATATTTTAGGTCCGACTTCAGCAAACGAACTAATAAACGACGGGCCCGATGAAATACCAATTACGGCGATATACATGTTAAGGCCAAGATTGTTGAATACCCATAGCGAGGCCTTAGGAATGGCACCATAGACGGGACGCTTGCTGCGTAACCATCCGAGGACAAGACCCGAGACCAAAGCGCCTCCGCTGGCTCCAAGACTTACCGGAACGTTGCCTATCTTCAATGTCAGTGCTCCCAGCAGACCTCCGAGTAAGATTCCGAGTCCGATAAATACAAAGTCGGTGGCGAGAGTGCGTGGATCAGGATAACCGATTTCCTTTGCAGCCCTGTTCAGTTTTTTCTTCTCGCCTACAAGTTCTATAATATCGCCCGGAAGAATTTTTGTATCTTCCATAGGATTTAATGGCTTGTCATCTCTCTTGATTGATTTGACATCGACACCATCCATCCATTTGTTGTCGAATAATTGACGTATTGTCTTGACGCGGCAATGTTTTGAAACCGTCACGTCGACATCCTCAACGGGGAAAGAAAGAAGGTCTACTCCGGCCGTTTCATGGCCAAACCAGTCATTGTCGGCAACCATCATTTCCCTGCGGCCGGCCAACACCACCTCGTCGTTAGGATATATGATTGTCTCGGGAGTTATGTTATCGATTAGTTCCGATTTATCATTGCGACGAATGCGCTCAACGGTGATACGACGGTCTCTACTGATATATTGTTTTTCAAGTTCAGCGACTGTATGGGGTGCTGACATCCAATCTCCGTCGGCAATCAGGGCTCTGAATTCTATCGGACGGCAAGCGTTGAAACTTGCAGGATCGTTGGCTGATGCCGGACTTAATTCCTTTTCAAGTTCATGGGTCATTGCCTTTATCTTGTCAATGCCGCCCATCATAGCCGGACCGACGTAACCGAGCAGCCATACGGCACCAAGCGTACCAAAGACATAGGTCATTGCATAGCAAACAGGAATGGCGTCGGCAAGGGCTTTTAAAGTTTCGGGATTGTCCGGAAGGGAATTGATAGTGTCTTCTGCTGCTCCAACAATAGGCGATGCTGTGGAGGCTCCGGCCATCATGCCGGCGGCTTGTCCCGGATTAAGACCGAAACAGAATGCAACTCCGATTGCCGTGGCAAGTATCAACACACAAACAACTAAAGCGAAAAATACTTGTCGCAGACCTTCCCCTTTAAGTGAGCGGAAAAACTGCGGACCAACACTATAGCCGATACAAAACAGGAACAATAGGAAGGATATGGATTTTAGAGGCCCTCCGACACTGATATCCATTTGTCCTACAAGTACTCCGACTATAAGCACTGAAGTCACCGTGCCCAGTGCGATACCTTTTATCTTCACCTTACCGAGAAGAAACCCTAATCCGATAGTCAGAAATACTGCCAGAGAAGGCGTATGCCTAAAAGTCTCTATCAACCACATATAAATTTTGTTATAAAAAGTTTATCTTTAATAATCAAACAATTATAATTTGATTTAGTTTGACCACAGTGATACTTATGGCATTGATTTTTAAAACGGTATCATGTTCAACGGGATGCTAATGTTAAAAAATAATATATGGAAGGGTGTTAAAATTGGACCGCACTCTCGGTAATAAAGAGTTCTGCTAATATAGAATCGCTTATGCATGAGCAGTCGGTGACTTGTGTCATGACAAGGTAGTTCAGGACAATCTCGGTATTAAATATCAATAAATACAAGCGATTGGCAAGCATATGCTTAAATATAAAAATATTAGGGCCATGAGCTCACGGCTAAACTTTCTCACAGCTTGATTTTAGAGACTCTGGGAGTTCGTATTCTGGGCTTGATTTCGCCTCCGATTATCCATATTTCGCTATCGGGGGTGACGGCCGCGGCTGCCCCGGCGCGTGCAAACCGGCTGTGGGTGGCCGGTATGTTCCATTTACCAGTTTTGGGGTCAAAAACCAGTATGTGTTTATTGAAACGATACCACTCAACGGGATGGGACAGGTAATCGGGCGCCTGATTGCGGAGCGCTTCAAGAAATATATCTTTGTTAACGCCACCGGTGATGACAATGCGTCCGTCGGGGAGTGTCACTGCTATACCTCCGCCTGTACTGATTGTATTGGCGGCAAGGTCAACCGGAGCAGGAATGGGTGACCATTTCCCCGATGTGCAGTCAAACATCAGGCCGTCGGTGTTAAGGGTTGCCTCGCGATCATCGCCTTTTGGCGCAAATCCGCCCCACAGGTACAGCACCGGTTTGTCTTTTTCATTCCTGGAGGCGGCAAGTACGGGTTGCACACGGGGATTCCCGGGAAAGGATGTCAGATTTTTCCAACCGTCAATTAATCGGTTCATGTCGAGAACATATAGCGAGTTTCCGGGACTTCCGTCAATATTACCGCCGGCTACATAGACTTTACCATCAAGACAGGCGGCGCTTGTATTGTCGACGGTTACAGGTAATGACGGCAACTCGGTCACGACTGCTTTCCCATTATCATCAAGTGAGATTAATAAAGTTGATGATAGCGATTTCCCGGCCGTCGTACCACCAACGACTACAATTCCTTTTGGGGTGGTTGTAAAACCGCTATAGGCCATCGGGAGTGGCAGCATACCTATTTTCTTGTTCGTAATCGAGCCGTCGGACGTTGTAACGAGTTCATAAATACCCTGATAGAATTTTTTTGTACTGGCGGGTGCTAACGTATTGACCGGAAAGTTACATCCGCCGGCTTGTATGATGCGTCCGTCTATTATCCCGGCCGCTGCAGCGCTGATTCCTGACGCGATTCCATCGTCGGTATCGGTCACTCCGGCAGTTTCAATCTTGAAAGTTGAGGCCGGCAAGTTATCGCCGTTGACAACATTTGCTCGTGTAAATGGTTGCCATGCATAACGCACATAACGAGGATTAGCGATATCGGTGCTTGTAAGGGTGATGATATTGTCACTTGTAAACGTAGCGCTGGCCGGATAATAAATGCCGTCGACCTCGGCAACTTCAAATGTCCGTGGGGCGGCACCGTCAGATGTTTTCATTCCGGAGCCATACTCCATTTCAAGACATACAGTGCCCGGCTTAACAACCGAGGCTTTCAGTGGTAATGGTCCCGACGGAGTTATTCCGGTGCTGTAAACACGGTTAAGCGCCTGTCGGGCGAGACGCTCTCCAACCGGACGCTTATTGCGCGGATGGACATCAAGCGAGTCGCCATAATCTGATGAAACGGCCATCGCTGTCCAGGGTATGTCTTTGGCCAATCGTCGCTGACTGTCGCGAAACTGAGGCCATGACGGACGGTCGATCGAGCTAAGTTGAGTGAATATAAAAGGTAGCTGAGGCGAGTCCCACGTTCTGCGCCAGCTGTCAACGAGCAATCTGAAAAATCGCTCGTGAATCTCGATATTGTGGGCATTACTCTCGCCTTGATACCAAATCACACCGGCTATGGGATAAGCTCCGAGCGGCCTGATACCTGTGGCATAGAGGTAGCTCGGTTCATAGGGATGACGGAATGACAAGTCGTTACCGGTGTTCTTGTCGGCTCTTTCTTGTACCCAGGGCTGGATATAATCGTTTTTTCGCCATTCGATAAGAGCCTCGGGCAATCCCTGCTCAAGAGTCTCGATGTCAATCCATGCTTCGGTCCCGGCCCCTCCTATGGCATTATTGATGATTCCGACGGGGACATTGAGACTGTCACGAAGCATTTTCCCAAAATACCATGCCACACCCGAAAATCGCCCGGCTGTGGTGTAGTCGGATCTTTGCCATGAAGACGGTATGTAATAGTCGAGCGAGTCAAGTGCTTCAAGGTCGGCCTCGTTCCATGTGACATTATTGGTCACCACCCGAGGTTTCATGTTATATAGTCTTAAAAGAGGGTCATCGGTCAGCACTGAATCTGCTTTATAGGTAGTTGTCTGCTTTAGGTTGAATTCCATGTTGCTTTGCCCCGAAGCGAGCCACACTTCACCGACGGCGACATCGTTGAATGTAAGTGTGTCGGTTCCGTCGGTCACTTTCATCTCCAGCCCGGTGCATTCGGTCATCGGCGGAAGCACTACTGCCCATTTTCCCCTATTGTCGGCGATGTCCTTGACTGCAGTCCCGTCAATCGAGAGGGTGACGGTTGATCCGGCGTCGGCTGTGCCTGATATAACGAGTGGTTTGTATCGTTGCAACACCATGCCCGACCCATAGATTGGCGGCATTTTCAATCCTCCATAGTTTCCGGTTATGGCCGAGTATACGGACCTTGCAATCAACCCCGTGCCTTTTCCATTGGGATGGACTCCATCGGTGAGATAGTTGGGATGGTCAATCAGTGGCCGGGCAAAATCGATAAGTTCGGCTCCGGTTATCCGGGCAACTGTCTGGATGGCGTTGCGTATCTCAAGCCTCCAATCACGTGTGCCGCTTTTGAAACGGCGGTGTTTAGCTGTAATAGGCGAGAGATTTGCAATAATTATTCTAACGTCGGGATTAACATGTTTGAAACTGTCAACAAGGGCGACATAATCTTTCACAAACCGGCTGTTGTAGTCGGGCCAGTTACGTGGATCGGTATCATTTATTCCAAGATGAGCAATCACGATGTCGGGATTAAAGGCAAGCGCGGCTTTAAATTCAGGGCTGTTCACATACGGATTGTGTCCGCTGAAAAGAAGCGTTGCCCCCGGTCGGCCAAAATTGTCCACCGTGTATTTATTCCCGAGCATTTGCCCGAGCTGTGCCGGATAGGAATCAGACTCCCGGTCATCGACAAGAGTGCCATAGGTTATACTGTTACCGATACAGGCTACTTTTTGAGGTGACGCTGCCAAAACGGCAAAAGCCGCCGTGCCTGCAAGCAGGAACGCGACGGCCGATGTTTTCAGAAATGTCATTTTCAATCTTTTCCCAGAATGTTGTCAATAATCATTTGCCCTTTGATCAACATGCGCGGAATGTGGAATGGGCCTTTGAATATGTTACCCTTGGCCGGTTGGGCGACTGAGCCGTCACGGTGAAGGTATCCATACCATTCACCGTAAGCCGAATCGGGCAGAAACTTGTAGGTCCAGTCATTGACAAGCCGGTGCATCTCAAGATATTTTGAATCTCCGGTTGCTTCGTAGGCATATAGGGTGGCGATAATAGCCTCGGTCTGAGGCCACCAGAATTTCATGTCCTGACTGTAATCCTGGGCCGGGAAACCTTTACAGTCACGGAAGTTGATGATTCCGCCAAATTCCTTGTCCCATCCCCAGTCCCATGACCAGTCAAGAATCCTGAGTGCCATTTCTTTGATATCTTTCCCTTTGTTATCATTCCAACCGCGATATTTGGCTTCTTCAAGAAGAAACCATGCGGTTTCGATGCAATGACCGGGATTGATTAGACGCCCGTCGATTGTATCGATGACTTCTCCGTCGGGAGTCACCATCTCAAGGAGAGCCTTGTATTCGGGATGGATAAAGAGCCGTAACAAATTGATGCTTCTCTCGATCTGCTCGTCAAGTTCCGGGCTGTTTATGGCTTCGCGTATTCTTGAGGCAGTGTTAATGAGAATCATGGTTATCGAGTGCCCGATTGCTTTAAGTTCAGGCAGATACTTAGGCTCAAGTATTCCGGGTGTAGTGAGGAAACGCTCGATATTTTTGAATAGAGTCAGAGCACGTTCGGCATACTGACGGTCGCCCGTAGCGAGAGAATACTCAGAAAGAGCTATCGCGGCAAAACACTCGCTGAACACATATCGGCGCTTGCGCAGCGGTTTGCCGTCGGCGGTAACTTCAAAATACATACGCCCGTCCGTGTCAAAACAATATTTCTCAAAGAAATCTATACAGCTTTTTGACATTTCAAGGTATTCGGGACGCTTTTCAATATTGTTGTAGGCAAAAGCATAGACAAACGCGCAACGGCCCTGAAACCACACCGATTTGGTCGTGTCCATGAGATTGCCTTCACGGTCGACACAGGTGTAAACGCCTCCGTTGACATTGTCAAGACCATGTTTAAGCCAGAAAGGGAGTATATTGTCAAGCAGATCACGGCGGTAGTTCTCACGCCATTCTTTAAGATATCTGGAAGTATCGGAAGTCCACATTTAAGTTTAGAATTTGTTACAACGTTCAAAGAAATTGATAGCTTCGAGTTCGGCCTTCATAGCGGCTTCTTCTTCATCGGTGAGATTGCGGAACGGAACACGGTTGGGCCCGAGGTCGAGACCTATGAGTTTCATGATGCGCTTGCCACCCACAATGTTACCGCGGTAGTTACAGATGACGTTGATGACCGCCTGTGAGAAATTTTGTTTTTCGCGAGCGGTTTCAAGGTCGCCTTTTTCCCATGCCTCGATGATACCGGTGAGCTCACGTCCGTTATAGTTTGTAGTGCCGCCTATGCCGCCGCGTGCGCCACCTTGAGCAAGTGACGGTAGGATTGTTTCATCCTGGCCATGGAGCATATCAAATTTACCATCCTTATATAGTCGGCACTGGTTATATTCATAAAGGCTCTCAAACGTGTATTTGATACCTGCAAAATTGGGAATACGGCCGTCAACAGCTTTGAGCATCTCAATCATGGGGAGGAACGCGCCGTTGAACGCCGGTATGTGGTAGTAATAGAACGGAAGCGATGGAGCTGCCGATGCAATTTCTTCACAATATTTGACAAGTTCCTCTACTCGGCCTATTTTAGGGAATGGCGGAGCCATCGCCCCGATACCCCACGCCCCGATTTCGGCTGCATGGCGGGCCAGATCTCTGGCTTCGCGAAGTGAGCAACTGCCTACGTGAACGATAACCTTGAAGTCGTCGGGAACCGCTTTTATCCATGCTTCGGCAAGTTGCTTGCGCTCGTTGGTGGTGAGCATATATCCTTCACCGCTCGACCCGTTTATAAACACACCTTTGAGACCGTTTTTTTTGAGCATGGCCGCGTAAGCGGGTATGACTTCAAGATTGATGTCTCCGTCAGGTAACATGGGAGTGAAAGGAGCATCAATCAGTCCTTTGATTTTTTCAAATTCCATAATTCTTATAGTATTTTTATGATTATATTTTGATTCATGCTTCAGCAGTCTCGGCTTCAAGGTCAAGAGCTCTGCGTGATTCGTTGTCTGTTTCTTCGCCATCCTTGTCATCGCTCTCGGGTTTTAGTACACCGAGCTGCAGTATAAGGGCAATAAGGAGGATAATGCCCATCAAGGCAAAGCACTTGCCAAGACCTATCGATTCTGAAAGGCCACCGAGCACCTGAGTGGTGACAGCCCCCATAATCACGCCGAGCGAGTTCATGAAGCCATAGGCCATGGCCCTTTGCCGCGACGACACAAACTGGCAGAGTATGGGCATATTGTTGGCGTCAAACATTCCGTAGCCAACGCCAAAGAGCAGTCCGGCCAAAATTGAAAGAACGGCATTGTGGGCAAGTCCTATAAGGACCAGCGACGGAATCATCATGGCGAGACCGATTGCACTGGTATAGATGCGGCCTCTGACATTTTTCTTGACCCATCGGTCGCTCAGCGGGCCACCGAGCATCACCCCTATGAAGCTGCTCACCGCGATGGTAAGCGTAGCCATCGGGCCGGCCCATTCCATCCCCATGTTAAGGTTGTCCCTGAACAGTGTCGGGAGCCAGTTTTTGGTAGCCCATCCCGGTATCGAGCTGGTAGCAAAGAAAAAGAGGATGACCCAGAACGCAACGTTTGAGAGCACGGCAGCGAGAGATTGAATCACAGATTCCTTTGCTTTTGGCCCAATCTGTTTATTTGTGCCCGAGGCTTTTTGCGAGCCCCGACCCTCTTTCTCAAAAAGGAGGAAAATGAGAATGAATGCATAGACGACACCGATGATGCCAAACCAGTGGAATGTTGACTGCCAGCTCCAGCTCGTTGCAACGAGTGCGCCAAAGCCGCCAAGAGCCTGTCCACAGTATAGCCCGGTCATGTGAAGCCCTATCGCGAGAGAGCGGCCTTTACCGGTAAAGAAGTCGGCGATAAGCGACAGCGCCGATGGAATATATAGGGCCTCGCTGATACCCATGATACCACGGAGCCACATGAGTTGGGAGAACTCGGTACAATAGCCCATCAGAAATGTTACGGCGCTCCACACGCCGAGCGATCCGACAATGAGCCATTTACGACTCATTCGGTCGGCGACCGCGCCCGAGAACGGGCTGAAAAATCCGTAGACCCATAGGAATATGGCCATGAGTGCGCCAAAAGCCTCGGCATTTTGGAGAGCAGTGATATCATTAGCTATGTTCATCTGCATGGTCGACAGCATCTGCCTGTCCATATAATTCAGGAGTGCAACTACCCATAACAAACCAACAACTATCCATGGATAAAATTTCTTTTCTTGCAGTTTCATAAGCTACAATGTCGTAAAATGAATGGATTTAAGGATTATTTACTGCAAAAATACCCTTTTTTATCGCAATATCAAAGTAAAAGGCAAATATTTAGCTAACTAGGGTTTAATTTAAGCGTGACATCATAGGACGATGTATTGTTATCCATGAATTTCAGTAATTTCCTTATTCATATTTCTGATACTTCGGGGTAATTTTTTCACCACCTCGGCATAGCTGTGTCTTATCAATGATTTTATAAAATCGTCGTTTAATGATCCAAACATACTTATTTGATTCCAATATTTCTTGTTCCAGTGCCAAGCCGGTGATATTTCGGCGTATCGGTCTCTCAAATCAAGAGCATAATCGGGATCGGCTTTCAATACGAAATAATCTTCACGGACAAATCCGTAGCAGGCAAAGATTTTTCCGCATACCCTGAACAGCAGATAATCTTCCCCTAATCCCATATCTTCGCTTGCCATCGGTAATGACAGGCAATATTCTCTGATTGATTCTATATTCATTAATCCCAAATTGATTGAAACAATTGAACTTGTTTAAATGCTGTTTTGAATGATTTCAACTTTGTCAAAATTCATTCTCATAGATTTTGGCGTACAATTAAACTTTCTGCGAAACAGACGGTTAAAGTATGTTATGTTGGCAAACCCCGTTTCTTCCGTTATCATTATGGCTTCGGTCCGCGATTTCAACCTATTTATAGTGCCTGCAAATTCAGGGATAGCAACCAAAAGACTGTCGAGTGTCCATGTGTCAAAAAATACACTTATGTTGGCAATATTACCGTCGGCATCGGTGTGGCTTTGGTCAAATTACCAGACATGAGGAATATTAGGGGGAATAAGAATAATTTCACCCTCCTCCATAGGCTCGGCATGGTCACCGATGGTGCGTATACCTTTACCATATATTACAAGGTACCACTCCCATTGAGGATGGGAGTGGTGGCCTATCTGACGGTTGGGAGAGACACTTACGTCATCAAATGTAAATCCGGGTCTATTCATGATGCAAATATAATTCAATAATTTTAGAATATAGATAAATTCAGTACAATAAAATCATGAGAATAAACCATATCGCACTTTGGGCTGACAACATAGAATGTCTTAAAGATTTTTATGTTCATTATTTCAACGCAATTGCCGGAGAGAAATATCATAATTTGTCAAAGAACTTTATGTCTTATTTTCTGACCTTTTCCGACGGAGGTGCCAGGTTTGGAAATAATGAACAGCCCAAACGTTACTGAACGAAACACGAGTGAAAAAGCAAAAGGTTTTTGCCATATCGCAATATCGGTCGGTAGTCGTGAAAAAGTTGATGAATTAACCGAAACGCTCCGTTCCGATGGCTTTACAATAGTGGGTAATCTCCGAACTACCGGGGATGGCTACTATGAAAGTGTAATAGCCGATCTCGAAGGAAATCGGGTGGAAATCACAATCTAATCGGTATAATATATCCCCGGTATCAGATTTTATAAGTAAATTTGTGGTGTGGATATTTAATAGAGAATCAAAGCCTCTTTTTTCAGTTAACTAAGAAAAATGGATGGTGTGTCATGATAATGTATTAACCGGTTAGTGTAAGCACGCCAATTTTGACACAGCATTATGGAGAACGTAGATAGGTTTGATTTTGCAGTGTTGATTATGAATAACCCGTTTGATTATACTCCCGACAAAGCATGTGAAGATGCTTTTAAAGATTTGTTGGTCAGGCTGGAGGCTCTGAAAAAGAGTCATCGGCCCGAGGATATCAATTTTTGTCGTGAGCTTGAGGACGGGAAAATGTTGGGTGTGCTTGTAGCCGTCGACGCCGTCGGTGAGGATCATGTTCTCTATGCTTTCTCGGGCCAGCTTGGCGGCGGAGGGTTTTATCATGAAGGATTTGTTGGGCCGGTATATGATTATCTTAGGCCCGACGGCTATTTCAAGAGAGGGGAAGCCGAGATTTCACGGCAAAATGAAGAAATAGCATTGTTTGAGAACGGCACTCTCGCCCAAACGCGAAATGAGTATGAACTTGCCAAACATCGGTTGAATGTCGAGGTCGTTGAATACAGGGAAAAATGCCGTTTGTCAAAACTTGAAAGAGATGCCCGGCGAAACTCGGGACAGGCTACTGACGAGGAGCTGGCTAAGATGATTGGTCAAAGTCAATTTGAAAAGGCTGAGCTGCACCGTCTCAAAAAAAGAATGACGGCACAACTGAATCCTTTAGAGACTGAATTACAGGTGGCCCAATCGCGACTGGATGATATGAAAGAGAAGCGCCGTATCGATTCTGAAAATTTGCAGAACAGGCTGTTTTCTGATTTCCGACTGCTTAATGCGCGCGGAGAAACCCATAGCTTGAGTGAGATTTTTGCCGGGACATCCATGAAAATACCACCGTCGGGAGCGGGTGAGTGCTGTGCCCCAAAATTGCTGCAGGAAGCCTATCAACGAGGATGGTTGCCTGTCTCGATTGCTGAGTATTGGTATGGGAAACCAAAAGGAGGTGAGGTGAGAATTCATGGCGAGTATTATCCGGCATGCCGCGGTAAGTGTCTGCCGGTGCTCGGGTGGATGCTTCAGGGACTAACGATTGAACCGCCGCTTGAGAGCCAAGCTGTAGCAGTGGGTACTCCCGACCCTGAAATTATATTTGAAAACCAATGGTTTTGTGTAATCAACAAACCGTGCGGAATGTTATCGGTGCCGGGAAAAGAGTCTGCTGTTTCGTTACAGGAGTGGCTTGCCTGCAGGTATGGTCCCGATGTGAAAATGGCCCATCGTCTCGACCGGGATACTTCAGGACTGATAATCGCCGCATTTGGCCAAAAATCATATGCAATGTTGCAAAAACTTTTTGCCACACGAGAAATGGCAAAAAGCTACATCGCTGATCTTGACGGCGATTATAGGGCTGCGGGTATTCCACCTGAGGGACTCATCGAGCTCCCGATCTCACCCGATTGGCTTGACCGGCCTCGTCAGCGTGTGGATATTGAAAATGGTAAGGCGGCTGTAACCAAATACCAATTTACCGATGTCTCGAATGGACGCAGTCGCGTGGTGTTCTATCCGCTTACGGGGCGTACCCATCAGTTGAGGGTTCACGCGGCATCGGGAATGGGGCTTGGCTTGCCGATTGTTGGCGACCCTCTATATGGAAAAAATCTATGTAGCGGTCATGAACGATTACATCTCCACGCCCAAAAGATAGAATTTACTTTTCCTATAGATAGTCACCATTACTGTTTTGAATCGGCAGTCCCGTTCTGAAAATCTATCGGGTTGTCCGATTGTTTAACGGCTGATATATTCCGACCGGTTTGACAATATGCTGTCAATTTCAGTAAGTTCTTCTTGCGTGAATTCGAGATTGTCAAGACATCCGAGGCTGTCGCGTAGCTGATTGACCGAACTGCTCCCTATAATCACCGAGGTGACCGACCTATCTTTTAACAGCCATGATAGCGACATCTGGGCCAATGATTGACCACGGCGACGGGCGATGTCATTAAGTTTTTCAAGTTTATCGATCAGTTGAGGCGTGATCATGTCCGGGCTGAGAAATTTACCTTTTGACGCTCTCGACCCCTCGGGCACACCGTTGAGGTAGCGGCCGGTGAGGATCCCCTGCTCAAGAGGGGAGAATGCGGTGAAGCCTACACCATTGTCGGCAGCCTGTCGGAGTATACCTGATTCCTCAATGCGACGGTCAATCATGTTGTATCGTCCCTGATATATGAGACAAGGCACATCGCGCGCGGCCAGGTAGTCATAGGCCACTTGCGAGGCATCGGCCGGCCATTTAGAGATACCTATATAGAGGGCCTTTCCGCGGCGCACGATGTCGACCAGTGTCTGGAGGGTTTCTTCCATAGGAGTATCGGGATCAAAGCGGTGGCTGTAAAAAATGTCGACATATTCAAGATTCATTCGTCTGAGGCTCTGGTCAAGAGATGCCATCAGATACTTGCGCGAGCCGCCGTTGCCATACGGGCCTTCCCACATGTCATATCCGGCCTTTGTTGTGATAACCATTTCATCGCGATAGGGTAGGAACGATGACTTCATGATCTGACCAAATGTTTCTTCGGCCGAGCCATATGACGGACCATAGTTATTGGCGAGGTCAAAGCAGGTGATTCCGTTGTCAAATGCACAATGAAGCATATCACGGCTGTTGGCGAGTGTATTGACATCACCGAAGTTGTGCCAAAGACCCAGTGATACGCGAGGAAGAAGAAGTCCGCTTTTGCCACAACGTTCAAATTTCATATTGCCGTCATAGCGGCTGCCTGAGGCGTGATAGAGAGGATTAATCATGTTTTTGATTTATATATGTGGATTATTACTTGTTAATTCAACAGAATATATCCCGATGGAGGAACCATAAGTTTGTTCAATCCTTGTGATGGTTGAGCACCTGATACCCGGTTGCCATAGACATCAAAGACTTCCAATGACGCCGGTATATAATCAAGGTCGACATACAGGCTTTTGCCGGCGTCAGAGTTTATGATGTATGTCGGTTTCTGGTCGCCTGAGACTTTTGCGACGGCATTGTCTTGATATACGGCTATAATGCGTTCATCGGGTGACGATGCTTCGATTACCGGAAATCCGGCTTCGGGATTATAGGGTCTGAAGTTTGATTTAAGTAATGTGGTTTTGTGATTGTCGATAAAATTTAACCAATGGGTGAGCATCTTTTTATGGGCTTCAGGTAGGTCGCGTAGCATAACGGAATATTGTACGACCCCAAACATTGCCGATTGTATGGCACGCGCCGCACTCTCGGGACTTTCTTGTGCGTTCCATTCGAGCATATCGGCATGCACCGCTGTCTCTCCCGATGTGAGTCTCATGTTGGCGATACGTTCGCGGTTGCCACGAAGGTCTCCAGGGCAGTCATCGGCACGGAGCATGTTGCCATATTGCCTGATTGCCGGTCCCACATAGGCCTGACGGAACTCGATCAGTACATCGGGATTGATTGCTTTTAAACGCTTATACACTTCTTTCATCAATGCATCGGTAGCTTCGGGAACTGTCATGATATCACGCCCGGCATAATTATCTTTTATCGCCGGGTCTTCACCTTTTACGTTAAACGCATCGATAAAATCAAGTTTGAAGCCACCGAGACCATATCGTTTCATCGCTTCTTCAAACGTGCTGCACAAAAATTCGCGTACTTCGGGAAAGCGCGGGTCAAGGACTCCTTTCTCGGCATCAACACGCAAAAATTTACCATTAAACCGTTCAAAATTTTTACTCTTGGTGCCGATATAGGGTACCGAATACCAAAGCAGGTATCTTAGCCCCATATCCTGTACTCTTTTTACATGAGATCCAAAATCGGGAAATCGGCTACCGCTTATCTGCCAGTCGCCTGTAAATGCATACCCGCGGTTGTTGTCATCCGTTTGCCATCCGTCATCGACTATCAGGGTCTTCATGCCGAGGTCGACAGCGTCGCGGCACTCTCGTTCAATATCCATATCCGAGACATTTTGATGAAACTGATACCATGTGGAATACAGAGGGTCAAAGGCACCCACGGGAGATTTTACCGGAACAATATTGGCCTCGCGGGTCATCCACCCGATACCCTCGGCAACACAGTCGGCCCAGAAAATCTTTCTCCCGTCAATCCTTATTTTGGTGACATACTCGTCAATCGGCGCTTCGGGAGTCTCAAAATATGTCAGGTCTGCTACAATTTCGCACCCCTCCTCTCTAAGCCCTATTTTTGCCTTGACATCGCGCATCGCCTCGCTGCCCGCTATTGTAATCGAGTTTGTGTTGTTCCCGTCGTGAAGAGTGTATATCGGCATCCATCGGGCAAGTTGCGATCGGTAAGTCGCATCCCAGTCGGGCCTCAGCTGATTGCGGCCGCCGTTTGACGGACTCCACAAGTAATCCATGTCAATCTGGGGGAAACGCATCCTGACAGTCATCTGTGGCGGCACGGCAGGGGAGTCGGCGGTCAGCTTGATTGTTAGTTCTTCAACCATGTCTGATAACGTTGATAACGATACATCGAGTTTCCATATTTCCTGATTTTCATATTCCACCACAATGTCTCCGACAATAGAGCTGTTTAATTTGAACTCGATAGCCGACAGCTGCGGGCAGGCTATCAGGGTGACAACAATCGCCAGTATATATTTGATTGATTTCATTTATTTTGAGTTTTAATGCCGGGTGGTTATACATGTAGCGGTTATGCTCGCCTACGATGACAAAGTTACAAAAATAATCGGGATAAACCGTTAATTATTGAGAATTTGGGCAATTGTATTTGAGCACCCGATGACAATGGTCCTGCCGTGTTCAACCATCAGGCAAGTTTTGGTGTTATTATACCAGAAATATAAAATGAAAAAATATAACTATGGATAAGAACGAAAGCAAGGAAATTGCAGCAAAATTTGAAGAGAAGGTAAGAAAAGACCTTATCGAGTTTTTACAGAAAAAAGAGGCGCTCGACGAGCATGTGCCCGAATGTGTCGATGTAGAGGAAAAATGGGGTGAGATAGCCCGCAGCTATATTCCCGACGGAGCCCGTGAGTTTCAGAACTATCCCGTTGTGTCGCTCGGCTGGATGATGCTGATAGGCATGACGATGTCGTTCTATTGGGACACCGACTGGGCCGCTTACAAAGACAAGAAAAACATTTATGAAGAGATTCGCGACAAGCGTGGTTATGACGACATGGACGATGCCGTGGTCATCGACATTCTCGGTTATCGTGACGAAGCGGCCGAGAAAATCACCGAACTGGTTGCCGAGTGTGCCTCGCGAGTTTATTCACTTCTCAACCACGAACATGTTGAACCTGGAACCGAAGCGGCCCTCGGCTGCTATATCGGAGCCCTGCATCAGCTCTACCTTGCCGGCATGGCAATGGAACTCAATGCTTTGGGTTACCATATGACCCAGCTCCAAAATTCCTGATCACGTCAGGTTTATCCGAATAATAAAACGGGCGGCATGTCGAGTTTGACTGCCGCCCGTTTTATTATCGTTGAATTGGAACTATTCTACATTTTGTCGACGCATTGTTATGTCCTGATCATCGATTTCACACGACATCATATTATTGTTGATTTTGATATCATCGATTTTCTTGGCATTGAAAAAGCGGGTTTCAACACCATTGGTGATAACTTTGCGCACCATCTCGGCGAGAGCCGGTTTGATTGCGGTGGTATCGGGAGCCGATGTTCCGCTCAATACATTGTAATCGAGGACGATACCTTGCGGGTCGACATCTACTTTGAGTGTTGATCCGTCAAGTACCAGAGCAATCTCATCATCGTCAACAACTGACCACTGGCCGGTGATGGTGGCGACACCACTGGCGGTGTAGCTTATGGGCATGTCGATGCCTTGCCCCTGGGGAACAGCTGAGTTTACCGAGATCAGTCCGCTCATGATAAGCGAGCCTCCGCTCTGGTCGGGAACTTTGTCAAACTCGATGATACGGATGATCGACGCGCTTGAACCGTTATTGTCGGCAAGACGGTCGGGCGACGATGCCCATGTGCCGTTTATGTCATTGGCGAGCTTTGATTTGGAGTCGCACGAGCAGGCCATAACCAACAATGCTACGGCCGGGATGAGTTGCAGAAGTTTTTTCATGAATTAACATATTTTAGTTATAAACATATAACGAGAGGACGACCTCTTTTGTTCAGCTGCCATCCATTAATTCCCTATGCTTGTTTAATGCTCTACATTTTTAGATTCGCTGATAGTTACTCCATTTTGGCAAACTGCAGCGTTCGCTATAAAAAAGAACATAAAAAAACTATATCTTTGTCACATCCGGGGCTTCTTCTGCGTCCTTATATCAAAACCTCTAAAAAACATAATTATGGAAAATGTAATTCTCCCTATCTGTATCTGCGTGATACTTCCCATCGCAATCGTGCTCATCGTGAAGCTCAGCTCGATGTACAAGTGCAAGAACCGGACAAAGGTACTCCTCGCTGCGATTGAAACCGGCCAAAACATCAATTCTGATAAATTGGCCGAATTCTTGCAGGAATCTACGCCTTCTCCTCGCGAAATTGCCAATCGTAGACTCCTCTGGGGCTGTATTTGCTTTCTTATTGGAGTTGTATTTCTGGTGTTCGGCGGTGCCATTATCAATTCCTATGAGAAAGACTCCCTGATGAGCATTATCATTGGTGGGATAGCCATGGCAATCGGTATCAGCTTCATCATAGTGTATTTCGTATCACTTAAGCAAATTCCAGTCAAAGGTCAGGAATAATGACTCGCGAGCAATTTATCACAAAGGTTGAATCCGGTCAGAAGGCGTTCCGTCGCTTTCTGACCGGCATCTGTTGCGGTGATAAATTCATGGCCGACGATATTGCTCAGGATGCTTACTTGAAGGCCTATCTTGCCTTTGATACCCTCGAAGACGAGACCAAATTTAACGCCTGGCTTTACCGGATAGGATACAATACCTTCATCAGCCACAGCCGACAGTCAACTCATACAACTGACTATGCGGAGGCGATGACTGTAGCTCACAGCGAGCCTGATGATAATTCCGAACTCTACCGTGCCCTCGATAGACTTAGTCCAAAGGAGCGCATGGTGGTCTTGCTGTTCTACATGGAAGATCTCTCTGTTAAAGAAATTGCGGAAATAACTCAGGCCACTTCGGCTGCCGTACGTCAGCAGCTGACCCGCGCAAGAATTCATTTACGCCAACTCCTCTCAACCTCATCATTATGAAACAAGACAATCTTAAAGATTTATTTTCTCGAATTACTCCCGAAGAGGGACGCGACCGGGATTTCATGGACACCCTTAAGTCTAAATTGGACTCGGTGGAGGAGATTCGTCTGCAGAATCTCCAAGCGATTGAGAATCTGCGTCGTTACAATGCTCTGATACACCGAAATTCTCGGCGTGCTGTAGTGGTAGCCATTATTATCGGTTTTGCGTCCGGTATCCTTTGTTCGTTACTCATGCCGGCTATAGGGCGATTATTTTCCTTTGTCACTCTCCCTCCAGTTTATATCCATGTCCTTTCGTGGGGATTTGTCGCACTCATAGCCGTTGCCATGAGCCTCAACACCTACTCTTTTTTTATCTCATCCCTCTCTGTCAATAAAGGCCTTAATAAAGAACACATTTTTTACTGATAAGTATATTTAGGTAGGGCGCGATATTTCGCACTGCTGTCCGGTTAAAATTTTAACAAAAATAACGGGTAACAATTTGCTAGTCAAATAGGGTTGGAATGTCCATTTCATATTTATCAGTATGTCCATTCTTTTGGAAAGATTTCATCCAATCTACCAAATAAGTTTTCTCTGTCAAACTCACACCCAAAGCCCTGAGAAATTCATAATTGCTGCACTGCAGTTTGAACTGATCAGCGATTTTGGCAACCATACAAAATGCTATTACTGCCGTATATATCTGTATTGATACCGCATTGGCTGAGTAGCCATAGAAGTTTTCGATATGCAGATGCTGCTTGACCCATTTGAAAAAAACTTCTATCATCCAACGGTTTTTGTAGGCAATTGCCACTATTGTCGCCGGCATATCAAAATTATTAGTCAGAAAGACAAGAGTGTCGTTCTTCTCTGTACTATAATAACTTACCATCCTCAATGGTTCCGGATATCCATGACTGGCACAACGGCTTGTGAAACGTATAATGCTGTCATCCAACACATTCCGGTCCTTGCGATTTGCATCCTTATCAGAACGTATTATGGCTATACGCATATTATCTTTCCTGCGTACCACAAAATAAGCATTTTTCATGTGTATTCTATACAGACCGGTGGTTTTGACATAAGCTTTATCAAACACATACAGGCAATCAGGGAGGTACGTATAATCATCCATAAATGTCTGGTCTCGCTCTTCATTTCCAGTAACAACACATGTGACGGGTATATTCCTGAGCAAATCCAGCATTGTATGTATCTTGATTCCACCACCGTTTCTTTGTGGTACAGACCATGGAAACTTCGACAAAGGCAGATGTACAGTAGATGAGTCCACCGCAAAAAGTCCTGCTACGGCAAGCCCACTGAATATCTCATCCAAATCCGAGCGCACAATAGATATATTCGCCACATCTCTCATCATTCTTTCTGCCATACATCGAAATATCGCCACATCCCGTGAAGAATTTGCCTCCCCTATAGTCGAGCGATTGACAGACTTACCGATGCCGAGACGATAAGTCTTTTCGCTATGAGCTTTAAGGGAGAGGACAATATCGCGTAGACTTTTTCTCCCGGTGAGTTGTGCCCATATCATCGTCAGAAGATGATTCCAGCACGAATACCGCTTTACATATTTGTTACCATTATATTTCTTGACCAGATAATCAAAATAATTACGGTCAAGGAATTCACATAATTGATTGAAAAGATATGGAATTTGACTCATTTTGTAGCAATTTGCCAGATAGTTATTATCTTATGCAAAGATAGACTTTAAAATGGTCGGAGTGGGTAAATACTATATATTTAATTGATTATTACACGTTTATCCTTAATTGTTAAAATTTTAACCGGACAGCAGTGCGATATTTCGCGTCCTACTGACATGATCGTAAATTATGCAATTATGACACAGCGTCTCAGATATTACTTCATTTCGTTGGATTTTATAGATTTATTTCTATAAAACAAACTGTACTTCTTTGAATGCAAACGATTGCATTGTCCCGTCGGGTTCTCTGAGTGTCAACACGCCGTTATCGGCTATCGAGTCAATCGAGGCTACAAATCTACTACCGTCGGGCAGTGCAAACGTATGAAATCCCTTGCCGCGCCATAGTCGTGAGTCATATTTACGGGTGAGGATGGCTCGCCCGCTTTCGTCGGCACAAAGTGAGAGGTTTTTATCGACCTCGTGCCACATCATGTCTACGAGTGGTTGGAGATCGAGCTCATGACCGCCGTTCAAATTGATGATTGAGACTGGGTTGGGCGCGTCACTTAGGAACTCGCACTGGTTCACATTGAGTCCTATCCCGAGAATCGACCGGTCAATGCCGTTGCCGGTGAGCGAGTTCTCGATGAGAATACCACAAATTTTTTTGTCGCCCACATAGATGTCGTTGGGCCACTTTATCATCGCTGTCAAGCCTGACGGCAGTACTTGGTCGAGCATCTCGACCAGGGCGACCGAAACGGCACGGCAAATCAAAAACTGCTCGGCGGCGACGATATGGGCCGGTCGGACAAGAATCGAGAGCGTTAGATTTTTACCCGCTTCCGATTCCCACGTGTTTCCGCGTTGACCGCGTCCTGCCGTCTGGGCGACGGCCCGCACCACGGTGCCGTGGGGAGCATCGGGCATCGAGGCGATAAGAGAGTTGGTCGACGCGGTCTCGCTGACGGTTATCAGATTCATTCTTCGGGAAATTCAACGGTTAGTTTACGGCTCTGGTCGTCGGGGTTCACCTCGATTTTGACTTTGACTGTGTCGTCGGGGAGCAGGTCTTCGATTCGTTCGGGCCACTCGATGAGACACACGGCACCGCAGTCAAAATAATCCTCGACACCTATTTCAAAAGCGTCATCGATTGATTCAAGACGGTAGCAGTCAAAGTGATAGATGAGCTCGGCAGTGGTGTCAGAGCGATACTCGTTGATGATTGAAAACGAGGGTGAGCTTGTAGGGTCATCTTCGACACCGAGCACACGCGATAAAGCGTTGATAAACGTGGTTTTGCCGGCACCCATTGGCCCATAAAAGGCAAAGATTGTGTAATCGCCCATCAATTGGGCAAAACGGTGGGCGGCCTCGTTGAGGTCGTCGGTCGATTTAATGATGATTTCTTCAGTCATTTGTTTGTTATTTTGAGTTTATAATTTTTGATTAGTGTTCATATTGTAGAGGATTGGCAATCATTTGAGAACGGGCGTTGATATAGCTGTCGATAGTCATGCTGTTGACAATCAGCCGGTCGAGGTCGCCCACGGGAAGAGGAGTGAGACGCACGACCGACATGAGCTGCCGATTGACGCGCGAAAATTTTGAAATGTAATCGAGCGCATCATCATAGTCCTGTCTCTTATGCACGTCTGCCGCTGCCGCCGATCTTACGCGTGTAGAT
>JAIDNJ010000220.1 GCA_029063895.1 Muribaculaceae bacterium
ATGTATTCTGACGTTAAAAAATGGAGGGGACGCCATTGTGATGATTATTTCTAGGAGTTTGATTGTATGAAATTGATGCAAAATTACAAGAAATAACTGATTATTACTAATGTAATATTGTAATGTGTGATGGATTTAGTTATTTTTAACCATGCAATCGATTGTCAATAATCATCGTCAAAAAAATCATGGTCGTTGTGCAGGTAGTCAAAGTCATCGTCATGACGGTTGATATAATCGTCGTCCCAGTCATCATGCAGGTTTGGGCGATAGTGAGTGTGTGAAGTCTTTGGAGGAATATAGTAATCGTTCATGGTCGAATAATTGTTGTTGCCGGTTACATTTCGATCGGTTGATGTTCTTGATGACTTCTTGAAAAGAATATTGAAAAGAGCGATTTTGCCCCAAAAATTGAAAAATGACATAGCTGTAAATTTTGTTAAGAATTATTTCGCTGACAAATTTATGTATATTATGGGCGATAATTTAGCCCGTTGATGTTAAAAATTATTATTAAATTGCTATAATGCCGTTGTTTTGTAGTTTTGAGATGTAAATATCTTGTTTGTACAATATTTAAGGCGAATTATACAATTGTTGTTTTAAATTTTAATTGTACTTTTGTTGTCAAAATAAAATCCGGAAAAACGGTTAGATAAAAAGATAGTTTATGATGAAAAAGATGATAACATTGCTGATATTATTATCGGCTGCAACATTTACAATTATGGCTCAAAAGAAAATTGTTCAGACAGCAGGGCGCGATGCTTTAGGTGATTTCGCGCCTGAATTTGCCCATTTAAACGACGATGTTTTATTTGGTGAGGTATGGAGTCGCAACGACCTTCTTTCGCTTCGCGACCGTAGTCTCGTCACAATCACTTCATTAATCTCACATGGGATTACCGACAGCTCGCTTAAGTATCATCTTCAGGAAGCGAAGAAAAACGGAATCACCCGCGTTGAGGCTGCCGAGATCATCACCCATATCGCTTTTTATGCAGGTTGGCCCAAGGCATGGGCTGCGTTCCGTTTGGCAACCGAGGTTTGGAATGATGATATAAAAGGTGACGATGCCAAGGCTCAGTTCCAAAAAGAGATGATTTTCCCTATTGGAGAACCAAATACAGCCTATGCAAAATATTTCATTGGAAACAGTTATCTTGCTATGGTTTCAAAAGATCAGATTCCGTTTGCCAATGTAACGTTTGAACCCGGGTGTCGCAACAACTGGCACATTCACAAGGCCGAGAAGGGCGGTGGTCAGATGCTTGTCGGGGTTGCCGGCCGCGGATGGTATCAGGAAGAAGGCAAGCCAGCCGTCGAGATTTTGCCCGGTACTGTTATTCACATTCCTGCAAATGTGAAGCACTGGCACGGAGCTGCCAAGGACTCCTGGTTTGCTCATCTCGCGTTTGAAGTTCCAGGCGAGAGCAGCCAGAATATTTGGCTTGAACCTGTCACCGATGACGAGTATAACAGTCTTGATTTGTAGAGCCGGAAAATTCAGATGTATTAGTAAGATTGGTCAGAGACCAATAATAAGTAGAAAGGCGATGTGTCGGCTTTTGACACACCGCCTTTCTATCTATTTGGTTTATCGATTATTTCAGGAGCATACCGTCGGCAACCTCGCGGGCGAAAGCTTCGCCCATCGAATTGGCTACGATTGCAAGAGCAAATTTTGTAGCTGATGCCGGACCATTTCCGGTGATGATACGGTCGAGAGCAACAACCGGTTGGTTTTTCATGACAGCCTTCTCACACATCTGTTCAAATCCGGGATAGCAGGTTGCTTCCTTGCCGTCGAGAATACCGAGAGGCGAGAGGACCACAGCCGGAGCTGCACAGATAGCTGCAATCTTGCCGCCCTTGTCGTTGTGAGACGACAATAAGGCTGATAACTGAGCATGTTCGTGAAGATGGGTTGCACCGGGCATTCCGCCGGGAGCCACGAGCCACTCGGCATCGCTGTAGTCAGCCTCGTCAAAGAGAATATCAGCCTCGACGCCGATGCCGTGAGCACCGGTTACTTTATTTGTTTTGTTGATTGAAACTGTTTTGACATCCATGCCGGCGCGGCGCATCACGTCGACAACTGTCAGGGCCTCGATTTCCTCAAAACCGTCGGCCAAAAATACAAATGAACGGTTCATAAATATAGTGACTTTAATTATTTGAGTGTTATTATTTCTTTTGTCTACAAATTTAACGTTTAAAATTGACAATCGTTTCATTTAAATCAGTAATTTTGAACCCGATTACAATTTTTTTTCATGATGAAACAACCTAAATCATTTATCGGCTTTGTTGCCGTTGTCACTTTTTTTGCGGCTATCGTTACATCGTGCCACCGTAAACCTGTCTATATTACCGAGAGCGGCATGGTATGGAATACAATATATAAAACCACATATAGCGCCAATGAGTCGCTAAACGATTCGGTCAAAGCTACGATGCGTCGGGTCGAACTGTCGCTTTCTCCATTTAATGCCCGGTCGCTTATTTCACAAATCAATGCCGGAGTCACTGACTCGACCGATGAGTTGATTGACACTGTTTTTGCTGTTTCCCAAATGATAAACCGTGAATCAGGAGGCGTGTTTGATCCGTCGGCGGCCCCGCTGTTCTCGTTGTGGGGCGTGGGACATGGCGATAAAAACGGAGGCACCCCAACCGATGAGCAAATAGACTCGGCACTTCAGTCGGTGGGTATCGGCGACTGCTCGATTGACCGCGGTGTCATTATGCGCAAGTCAGTCAAAACCCAGTTTAATTTCAGTGCAATTACAAAAGGGTATGGGTGTGACATGGTTGGTGAATGTCTTCGTCGCAACGGATGTGACAACTATATGGTTGAAATCGGCGGTGAAATTACACTTGCCGGACTCTCGCCTTCGGGTGAAAAATGGCGTATCCAGGTTGATGCCCCAATCTTTAACGACTCGACGGTTGAACACTCCCGTCTCGGCATAATTAAGGTAACCGACTGTGGTATAGCGACATCGGGTAACTATCGCAATTTCCGTCGCGATGAGTCGGGCAACATATATGGTCACACTATTTCGCCCGTGACCGGACGTCCTGTTACCGATATCGCAACATTATCGGCTACAGTTATAGCTCAGAACTGTATGACTGCCGACGCGCTGGCCACGGCCTGCATGGCTATGTCTCCAACCGATGCGCTTGCTATGATCGAGCGAATCGAGGGTGCTGATGTGATGCTTGTAAGCAGTGACGGCAACGGTGGTTACCGATTGGATGTCACTATCGGATTCCCTACGATAATTAAATAAAAGATATACAACCATGTCACTGATAGAACTTACAGTCGGCAGTTATAACAGCCATGACAACCGTCCGACAATCCACCGTTTTGAACTTGATACCGAAACCGGGTCGGCAACACTCCTTGACACGTTTGACGGCTTGAGCAATCCGTCATATATCGCCATTCCCCGCCCGGGCGTTTTACTTGCTGTCAATGAAGACTGTAAACCCGATGACGGTCTCACTGTTCTGCATCAGGTTAACGGCCGGTATAAACATGTTATGAAGGTTCCGGGTGAGGGGAGTGCGCCATGTCATGTCGCGGTTTCGCCTGACGGACTGTTTGCCGCCACGGCCAATTATCTTGGTGGTAGTGTTTCGGTTTTTCCATTTGATGTCGTGACTGGAACAATCGGAGAGCCTGAGGTCATTCAGTTCAGTGGCAGTGGTCCTGACGAGCGGCGTCAGGCCGGCCCTCACGCCCACTTTGTAACGTTCACTCCCGACAGCCGATATATGATTGTAACCGATCTCGGTGCCGACTGTCTTCATGTCATCCCGCTACGTAACGGTTGGCCCGACGTTACGGGTGTAATTGATGTGAAACTCAAGCCCGGGTCGGGTCCGCGTCACATGGTTTTTAATCGTGCCGGTACCGTGGCCTACCTTCTGAGCGAGATGAGCGGAACTATCACTGTGATAGACTATGACGCGTCAACCGGAGCACTCAGGCCTCGTCACATCGTCGAGCTTGACCCGAATCATGCCCGGGCATCGTCCGATATTCATCTGTTGCCCGACGGTAGGTTCCTGTATGCCTCAAATCGTAGGGTTGATGACGGAATCGTTTGCTTTTCAGTTGATTTGATGTCTGGCGATATAGTTCGAGTCGGTTTCACGCCTACCGGAAGCCATCCACGAAATTTCACAATGACCGCCGACGGAAATATATTGCTGGTAGCATGCCGTGACGATAACATGATCGAAATTTATCGCCGTGACACCGATACGGGTGCTTTATCGCTACTCTCCGAAATCGAGTGTCCGCTCCCGGTGTGTCTGCTTGTGTAGGCCAAAGTTGATTTTCGGTCGATAAATCATGCCTTAAATGTTTTGTATCAATCACAAAAAATATGTAACTTTGCTAAAAATTTTAAAACACCAACTATTTATAAATTTAATCAATTAAACCAATCCCTATGATGAAGAGAACGATTCTCTTTGCCTGTTCGTTGTGGTTGTCGATTATAGCGATGCTTGCAGCCGACAACAAATGTTCAGGTACCGTAGTCGATGAAACAAACGAACCCCTCATCGGCGCTACAGTATCCGTCCCCGGCACCTCGATAGGAGTGCCCACCGACATCGACGGACATTTCACTATCCAAGTTCCGGCCGGAAAGAAAATCCGTGTCTATTACATCGGCTACAAAACTGTCGAGCTTTCTCCTAAAGCCGACATGGGCACTATCGTGCTTGAGCCCGACAAAAAAATGCTCAAGGACGTGGTGGTTACCCAGTCAGTGGCCAAAACACGTGTGACCCCTGTTGCTGTCAGCAACATTTCGGCTCAGACAATCGACCTCAAGCTCGGTAACCAGGAGCTTCCCGAGGTGCTCAAAACCACTCCCGGTGTCTGGACTACCCGTAACGGTGGTGGCTTTGGCGACGCTAAAACCAACATGCGCGGTTTCAAGAGCGAAAACGTAGCAGTAATGGTAAACGGTATTCCCATCAACGACATGGAGTGGGGTGGTGTTTACTGGAGCAACTGGGCCGGTCTCGGCGACGTAGCTTCAAGCATCCAGACTCAGCGTGGTCTCGGTGCAACCATCGTGTCGACTCCCTCGATTGGCGGTACTATCAACATCACTACCCGCACCACCGATGTTGAACGCGGCGGTGCCGTTTGGTATGGAATGGGCAACGATGCCATGAACAACTTCGGTATCAAGGTGTCGACCGGTATGATGAAAAACGGTTGGGCTGTAACCCTTCTCGGTTCGCGTAAGTGGGGCGACGGTTATATTCAGGGAACTCCCTACAACAGCTACAACTACTTTGTCAACGTTTCAAAACGTATCAACGACAGCCATCAGGTTTCTTTCACCGCTTTTGGTGCTCCCCAGACCCACTATCAGCGCAGCTCTCAGAATGGTCTCTCAATCGAAGGCTATCAGCTCGCCAAAAATTACATGAATGGTGAGAGCATGTACAAGTATAACCCGACTTTTGGTTATGATAAAAACGGTCAGATGCGCAACTCGAGCTATAACTACTATCACAAACCCCAGATTTCACTCTCTCATATCTGGCAGATAAGTGAAATTAACTCACTTTCTACATCGGTTTATGCTTCATTTGCCAACGGTGGTGGTTACTCGGGTCAGGCAAGTGGTCTCGGCAAGTACACCTACTCATCGTGGTATGGTGCTACCGACGGTAAAATCAATACTGATTTCCGTTGTCCCGACGGTACATTTGACTATGCTGCTATCCAGGAACTCAACGCCAACAGCACTACCGGTTCTGAACTCGTGATGACACAGTCGTCCAACTCTCATACCTGGGTAGGTCTCGTGTCATCTTACAAACATGAAATCAACCAGACCAACGGTAACCGCCTCAATCTCACCGGCGGTATCGACATCCGTTACTATGTAGGTGTTCACAAAAATACCATCTGTG
The DNA here is from genome assembly GCA_029063895.1 of Muribaculaceae bacterium. GTDB lineage: Bacteria > Bacteroidota > Bacteroidia > Bacteroidales > Muribaculaceae > CAJUPY01. Next base: position 5,962 of record JAIDNJ010000220.1, read on the forward strand.
ACCTCTATGACGGTGAATACTTCATCGACTATTCGACTCGTAAAGGTGTGAACCCCACCCTCAACAGCGCTGCCGCCAATCCCGCTTGGGCTTATGAAAAACTTGGCGTAGGTGATGTAGTTTACCGTAACTATAACGGTTATACCGCTCAGGAAGGTGCTTATGCCCAGGCCGAATACACCATGCTTGACCGCAAACTCAACCTCGTTGTTTCGGGTGCTCTCAATAACAACACCTACTGGCGCCGTGACTTCTTCTATTATGACAAGGAGCATGAACGCTCGGCTACCACCAACTTTATCGGCGGTACAATCAAGGGTGGTGCAAACTACAACTTTGACAAGCACAACAATGCATTCTTCAATCTCGGCTACATAAGCCGTGCTCCCTTCTTCTCGGGTGGTGTGTTCCTTAACTCGACCACTTCAAACGCTATCAACGACAACGCTGTCAACGAAAAAGTTTACTCGTTTGAAATCGGTTACGGTTACACTTCAAAACCGTTTGCCCTCACATTTAACGGTTACTTCACCCGCTGGATGGACAAGACAACCACCCGTGGCGGTACAATCAATTCAGGAGCTCACGAAGGCGACCGTTACTACATGAACATGGAAGGTGTCGACGCTCTCCACATGGGTCTCGAACTTAACGCCAACTGGGTTCCCGCACGTTGGGTCAGCCTCGAAGGTATGGTTTCGGTAGGTAACTGGAAATGGGATTCAAATGCCAGCGGTTACTTCTACAACCAGCTTGGTCAGCCTCTCGCCAACACTAAAGGCGATATCGCTTCGGGTATCATGGCCGAGGATCACCTCCACGCTACAATCAATCAGAAAGGTATCAAGGTCGGTGGTTCGGCTCAGACAACAGCTTCACTCTCGGCCAACTTCATCCCCTTCAAGGGAATGCGTCTCGGTGCCGACTGGGTTGTCAGCTCAAACAACTATTCTGACTATCAGATCAGCGCAAGCCTCTTTGAAAACGGTGGTGACATCAACGTTGCAAAACCCTGGAGAATTCCCTGGGGACAGCAGATTGATGTCAACGCAAGCTACCGCTTCCAGATTGGTGGTGTAAATGCTACCCTCTATGGTAACGTGTACAACCTCTTCAATAACTATTATGTTGTTGACGCTTACACCTCGACAAGCAGTCCCGGCACATGGCAGAACGCTTATCGCGTGTTCTATTCATTTGGCCGCACTTATTCACTCCGCATGAAGATATTTTTCTAATCAATCAGCGTAAAAACTCATTATGAAATTAAATAATATCCCAAAAATCCTTCTCGGAGGCACAATCGTCGTTCTGGCCGGATGTAGCGAAAACGCGTGGAACGACAAAATGCTCGACGGTTTTGAAGAACCCGTTATCGAGGATGTCGAGACTGTCACCTACACAATGACTGCTTCCGACATCTCGAAACTCGCTTCTCTGAAGAAAAACATCGAACTCGCCCAAGCTGCCGGTCAGCTCCAGGAGCTTGCTGCTGTTGCTGCCCAGGGCTATTTTACCGAGACAATCACTCCTCAGGTCTATGCTCCCGCATGGCTCGACTCGCTGGCCGGTGTAAAAGGCAGCCCCGTTTACTATCTTGACAACGGTTCAACCCTTCAGCTCTCGTTTCCCACTTCTCAGGACCTCCCTGCCGAGCTTACTCAGATTACAGCCGGCAAGTCGATGACTGTAAGCGAGGAACAATATCAAACCGTGTGGGGTAGTGAAACCGACTATACCGAGGCTTTTGCTCCAGCCCATACTGCTGCATCTGAGATTCCTGGTCTGCTCGCGACCGCTTATCCCGATGCAGATGCCGATACCTATGCTGTTGTTACTTACAATGTAGCGGCCCAGAACCCCAACTTCGGTTCATCTGACACCCCGACTCCCGAGGTTCCCTTTGAACAATCATCGGTTATCGGTACAGCCAAGGTTGGTGACGATCTTGACATCGCCGGTATCGTTACAGCTATCTGTACCCGCGGTTACATCGTTACCGACAAATCAGGCTCAATGCTCGTTTATGTAGCCTCAGGCTTTGTTATGGACGATTATACCATCGGTACTCAAATCAAGGTTTCAGGAGCTGTATCGGCCTATAACGGTGGTCTTCAGCTTACTATCGACACTGAAGAAAAAGCCAAAACCGAGGCTGTCGTTTATCCGGCTGCAACGCTGATTGACAAGAATAATATCGCTGAATTGGCCGAGGAAATCAACGGCGGCAAAAATTCAGGTATTACCGCCCGTTATGTCACTGTAAAAGGTACAAATAAAAAATCGGGTACTTATAACAACATTTATGTTGAAGGCATTGACAACTTTGATGTAAGCCTCTATTATGCTCCCACGAGCGTAACAAGTCTGCTTACCGACGGACTGGAAGTTAATCTTTCAGGTTATCTCTCCAGCCGTTCGGGTTCAAACCACCTCAATATTATCGTTACAGAGTTCAATGGTGCCAAAGTTCCCGAAACAGCCACTGCCAAGACTGCAGCTGTAGTATCACGCGGAGGTGTTGAGATGACCACCACGACCGAATCGGCCGTTTACCAGTTTAACGGTTCAAAATGGGCTGCTGTGAAGAACATCACCGTTCTCACTCACGACGACTATGTTGCCATGAACCAGAGCCGCGATAATATCAATGCTACCGCAGCCGCCACTTATCTTCCACTCTATTTCCAGAAGACCTATCCCTACGCTCAGGACGGCGACACTCGCTATGTAGTTTATAACTTCTATAACGGTTCGACAACTGTAAACAACTACGTTAGCCGTGGTGAGTTTGTTGAAAACGCATGGACTGTAAATACTATCAACACCGAGATGAGCCAGTTTGTACTCACAAAAGATACAAACGGTTATCCCAAGTGGATTTATGATCCGAGCATCTACATTGATCTGCCATCAGGACGTAACAGTTCATCAGCTCCCTTCTATCAGGCTTGTGTCGACTGGGTTTACAACAATGTTGATGTACCCGAGTTTGGTTCGACTTCAATTACCAGCGGTGTGGGTTATGTGACCTCATTTGGTAACAATGAGTACTATGCCGGTACATCGGCCTACCAGGGTAACGTTGACCTCCGTCCTACCGCTGCAAAGGGTCAGACCCCGTCAATCTACAGCAAGATGAGCGACGATGAGATTGTATCGACAATGAAAAAACATTTTGAGGAAAACGTTATGCCTGCTGTTCTCCACGAAATGTATCCCGATGCACAGCCCGGTAACGGTGTCAACCAGTATTACGTTATCAGCTTTGTGATGTATAACGGCTCAAGCCACGACGAGGTTATTCGTTATCTCGTTACTGCTCCCGGTACATTTGAATTTGTTGACTGTACATGGAACGACGCTGAATAAGCCGATTCTATTCCATTAAAATAAACGGCGGTGTGTCAAGGCCTGACACATCGCCGTTTCATATTTTAAATTGAGTTTATATCTCAAACAAAGGCGAGAACCAGTAGCGAAGAGAAAACCAGAATGAGATTTGCGGCAGCATAGGTAACTGTATATCCGATGACGGGCACGGTACTTTCAAGAGCATCCTGAATTGCACCTATCGATGCTACCCCACACCGGGCACCGGCAACACATCCGAGTGTCTCGGGTGCAGAAAACTTGAAGATTTTACGTGCAATAAATATATTGATTGTCAAAGCAATCAGGGTAGCGGCAATGCCGACAAAGAAGAGTGCAAAACCTACCTCCTTGAGTCCGGATATAAAGGTTGCACCCGATGACAATCCGACAACGGCAATAAACATGTTGAGACCAAGGTTATCAAAAATCCATACAACCGAGTCGGGTATGTGACCGAATGTGGGACGACGGTTACGGAGCCAGCCGAAGAAAAGGCCTGAAAGCAGCGCGCCTCCACTGGTGCTGAGAGATACAGGAACACCTCCAATGTGAATTGCAAGGGCTCCGACAAAACAGCCGAGAGCTATTCCCAGACCAAGCAGAACCATGTCGGTTGTGACTGTCTGCCTGTCCTCATATCCGATAGCTTTAGCTGCAATAGAAACGTTACGCGGCGAGCCACATAATGTTAGGACGTCACCTCGCTCAAGAACAAGATTATTCTTACCCGGCAGACTCATGTTGTTACGAGTGATTTTGCTTACCAGTGCTCCTTTCATAAACGGTTGCTGGCGCAGTTGGCCAAATGTCATACCATCGACTTGGGATGTTGCAACTGTCACAGGCAGATTTTCAGCTCCAAAGTTAAGAAGCTCATGATCAACAATTTCCTTTCCAAGAAATTGCGACTCTTCAACGAGTACTTCACTGCGTCCGCTGAGAACCATCAGGTCGCCTTTTCGTATCCTGACTTTTGACTCAGGGTCAACTATCTTGCCCCTGAGTCTCAGCCGTTCTACAAAGATTCGCTGATCTTTGTCGGCAAAGTATTTTTCTACATCGGCAATACTACGGGGAGTGTCAAACCAATCACAGTCGGCTTGATATACTCTAAAAGCAACAGGAGTGTCGACCCATACCATACCCGGAGCTATCTTTTCCGATCCATCATCAAGTGCTTTCTCAATAGCTTGTGTCTCGGCCTTTACCTTTTTTATGCCGCCGAGAAGCATGGGACCAATGTTGGAAAGAAACCAAGCTGATCCGATTGTACCGAAAACATAAGTGACGGCATAGCAGGTTGGAATTATTTCAAGCATGTGTTCTTTAAGTTCGGGCGACATCGCGAGTCCGCGTATAGTTTCCGATGTGACACCGAGCGAAGCCGATGCCGTTTGCGACCCTGCAAACATCCCGACGGCCACGCCTGTATCATATCCCATAATTTTTGCGGCGAGAATCACTGTGCCGGCACATACAAGAGCACCAATAACGGCAAAAGCGAGCTGTTTTAATCCCTGGCCCTTGAACGCACGGAAAAATTGTGGTCCTACGCTGTAACCGATAGAGAAGAGAAACAGCATAAAGAAAATATTCTTTACAATCTGAGGTATCTCGATGCCTATCTGACCGATTAAAACACCCACAAGTAATGTCGAGGCTACCGAACCGAGTGCAAATGATTTGTATTTAAGTCGACCAAGCCAAAATCCTAATCCGATTGTTAAAAAGATGGGTATAACCGCATTGTTACGTAAAATGTCAAGTATTGAGTCCATATATTCTGTTTTGATGAATTTTTATAACAGGCCTGCCAACCGTTTACGGTATTGATAAGGTCTAAACAAAAAACAAACATAACTACTCATTTGTTTTATCGGTCGGGTTGCAAGAATTTTAGATGGTTTAATGAACCTTGCGACGTGTTAAATGGTTTTAATGATAAATTCAACTATATATTTATTATATGAATATACTCGAAGCAATCAAAGAGCGTCGTTCCGTAAGAAGTTATACCGGTGAATCGTTGACCGAGGTTCAGCGCATGAATCTCAAGGCAGCTATAGCTGACTCATACAGCCCGTTTGGTGGCAAAGTTACAATCAGACTCAAGGAGTTTGATTTGAGGGCAGGTTATAAACCGAGTACCTATGGGATGATAAAGGGTGCGACCGAATTTTTTTTGCTCGGTATAGGTGATGATGAGGCATCGGCGTTGAGTGCCGGGTTTCGTTTTGAAAGAGTTGTGCTTAGAGCCTGGAAAATTGGTCTCGGGACATGTTGGATTGCCGCTACATTCAAAGGCTCTGATTTTGAACGCGGACAGTCATGGCCCGATGGCGAAACACTGAAGATTATTTCGCCGGTAGGTGTTCCTGCGTCCAAAAGTATTTTGGAGAAAATCACACGTTTTACGGCGGGCAGTAATAATCGCAAACCGTTTGAAAAACTTTTTTTTGACGGCAGTTTTGATAAGCCGTTGGCACC
>JAIDNJ010000221.1 GCA_029063895.1 Muribaculaceae bacterium
TTATTACATTTATGAGATTCAGATTACTTATTTTTCTAATCACCCTGATCTGTATTCCGTTTGCTTCATTTGCGCGGAATTACAGTGTATCGTTCAACGGCGATGATGTGCGACAGGCGATCGCCAAGCTCAAACAAACGACCGACTATGAAATTGTCTATCAAAAAGACCTTATCAAAGATTTGAATAGGAAGATTTCGGGCAATTTCAAAGAGGTGTCTCTTGATGAGCTGCTTGAAGCGACCGTTGAGCGACAGATGGGACTTGCCTATAAAATTGTTGACAAGACAATCACTCTTTGTCCGCCTGCCGCAGGGAATGTTTCTATGGCTGTCACCGGCGTTGTTGTCGATGAAGAGGGCGAGCCGCTTCCCGGAGCATCGGTTATTGTCAAGGGGACGACCAATGGCGTGTCGACCGATATTGATGGTAAATTTAAACTTGACATAAACGGTAAAAATCCCGTGTTGCTGGTAAGTTACGTGGGTATGGATCCCGCCGAATACAGGGTGACATCCTCTGACAGGTCAAAACCTGTCAGCATCACGCTGCGTGCCAATGCGGCAATGATGGGTGAGGTTGTTGTAACCGGTTTCCAAAACCTCAAGAAAGAAAACGTTACAGGTGCTTTCCAGCAGGTGACATCAAGCGAACTTGATACACGTTCGGTTAGCTCGCTCACATCCAATCTTGAGGGTAAGGTTGCCGGTATGGTTGTCAATGGTGATGATATTCAAATTCGCGGTACGAGCACTCTTGCCGCCAGCACTTCACCGCTCATCGTTGTTGACGGACTCCCCATCGAGGGTACTCTTAACGATGTTAACCCCTATGAGGTTGATAAGGTGTTTGTCTTGAAAGATGCGGCGGCCGCAGCCGTTTATGGCGCCCGTGCTTCAAACGGCGTCATCGTCATTACAACCAAGAAAGGTGTCGGCGATAACGTTCAGGTTGAGTTCAATGCCGACTTCACGGTCTTCAACAAACTCAATTATAACGACCTCAATCGTGTGGATGCAGCCGGACTCCTTTCCCTTGAAGAGAACAACTTCAATTGGATGATCAACGATGAATATGCCAACAATCAGCTCAACAATCAATGGAGTCTGCGCGGCACTCTCTGGAATCCTATGAACCAACTCATGATGCGTCATCAGCTCGGCGAGGTTTCAGATGCTGACTATAATCGTCAGGTGGCCGAGTGGAAGAGCAACAGCTATTCGGGCGACTGGGACGATGCCATGCTCCATAACCGGTTTGAGCAGCGCTACAATCTCGCGGTGCGCACTCGCAGCAAAGTCATGAGCAACAATATCGCTCTTAACTGGACCGGCGACAACACCTATCAGACCAATTCTCACAACAACAAGCTCTCCTTGCGCTACATGGGCGACATCAAACCGGTGAAATGGTTCGGTTCAACTCTCGGTTTACAGGTTGACAACATCCGCACCAAAGGCAAGCTCAATTCGATCGGTCAGTCGGCCTATAACGGTGCCTTCACCGGTAAATTTGATCTTACCGGACGCACATCTTTCCCCGAATATCTTGGATTTCTCAATGCCGACGGAACTCCAGCTCGTCTTCAGGCATATGTTGACCTCAACGAGCCGAGTCTCTCCGATACAAGCCTCGGACTCAAGGATGAGGGTTTTGTTCCTCTTGACGAACTTGAACTGAATACGTCGGAATATCGCTCTACCTATACCCGCGGTTATGTTCACCTCAACTTCTATCCTCTGGACGGCCTTGAACTGTCGGGTAAATTCCAGTTTGAAGACCTCACCGGTAAACGCAGCAATACAGCTGTCGGTGAATCATATGCCGTCCGTCACCTCTATAACCTGTTTACTGAAAATGGCAAGCACAAACTGGCCGACGGTGGTATCTATGACGAGACAAGTCTCACCAACACCTCATATACTTTCCGTTTCCAGGCTACCTATGACAAGACAATCAAGGATTTGCACTCGATTAATGCGGTGGCCGGTTATGAATACCGTTATCTCAAGGACAAGTCAAATTCGAGCGCTATGGTCGGTTATGATGAGAAAAATTTAACTCACTACACAGGCTATACCAACTTCCAGGATCTTGTCGACGCCAAGGCAACCGATCTCGGCAGTCTGTATTCGGCCAACAATATCTATATGGCAAATGACTTTGGTTCATTCAATGAAGTAGAGCATAAATTCCTCTCCTACTATGCTACGGCCAACTATACTTTTGACCATAAATATACAGTGTCGGGCAGCTACCGCATTGATGAGGCTGACCTCTTTGGTGCCGACAAGAAGTTTACCCGTCGTCCCCTCTGGTCGGTAGGTGCCGGCTGGAATGCTCATAACGAGGCATTTCTGAGCGATATCACCTGGATCAGCCAGCTCAAGCCACGTTTGAGCTACGGTGTCACCGGTAATATCAACTCCAATTATTCGTCCTATCTCACCGCCTCGATTTATTCAAATCCGCTCGTTGGCGCGCCGCGTGCCATTCTCGACACTCCGCCAAACGATCAGTTGCGTTGGGAAAAGACAAAGACATTTGACGTTGGTGTGGACTTTGGCTTTTTCAACTACCGTCTCAACGGTTCAATTGACTATTACAACAAGCAGGGTAGTGACATCCTGAGCCTTGTTGACCTTGATCCAACCACCGGTTGGTCAAGCCTTAACATGAATAATGCCGCCACTCGCAACCGCGGTTTTGAAATTCAGCTCAACGGCGAAATCATTCAGGCTCCGCGCCCGCAGAATGTAGGACTTCGTTTGAGTGCGAGTCTTGCCTATAATAACAACAAGATCACTAAAATCAAACACGTGTCTACAACCGGTTGGAACGCTATTCAGGTAAGAGACTATAAAGAAGGGCGGCCTGTCAACTCGCTCTATTCGTTCCGTTATGGCGGAGTGACCTATGATGAAGACGGCTACCAGTCGATCAACTGGATTGACTCCGAGGGTGAACTCAACAGCATGGATATACAAAGCTCGGCATTTACTCCCGACGATGTAGTTTACAGCGGCAATCTCGATCCTAAATGGAGCGGTTCGTTCACTCCTACCGTCACTTATCAAAACTTCACTTTGAGCGCGATGGCTGCTTTCTATCTTGGTCATTATATGCGCATCAACTATAACAAATGGAGCTATACTACCGGTATGTCATATGGCAACTCGGCCCCTGCCGAATATCTTGCCTACTGGCAAACTCCCGAGGCGGAGCGTGTCGATATGATCGGTAACGGTTACATGATGGAAGGATGCTCGCTTTATTCCACCCATGTTTATTTCTCGGACCAGAATGTTGACCACGCCGACTATATGAAGTTGCGCAATATCGTTCTTACTTATTCATTCCCCGGCAAGATTTGCCGCAAGATAGGACTATCGTCGCTGCGTCTGCGCACTCAGGCCAATAATGTCGCCACATGGGCTCGCAACAAAGAGAACATTGACCCCGAGCGTGTGAACTTTTACACCGGTGAATGGTCGGTTGGTACTCCGCGGAGCTATACCTTCAGTGTGAGCGCTACTTTCTGATAAATTTAAACTTAGACTATCAAGATGAAATCATATAAATTTTTGACCGCAGCCGTCGCGGGACTTCTGTTCTTGAACTCCTGTGACCTTGAAATGGTACCCAAGGGGCAAACAACTCTCGACTCGACCGTCGAGCTTGAATATATCCTCAACACAGCCAACTATTCCCAGTCAAAACCGTTTTACAACATCACGGTAATTGCCAATGAGTCTTATGGCGACGATTATTCGTCAAACGTAGCCGGACGCATCGCCAAGAAAAATACGTTAATGGCTGCTTATCTCAGCTATGACGAGACAATCGATCGAGCTGCTTTAACGGCCAGTGACCGTTTCTATACCGATACATATAAACTGATATTCGGTCTTAATGTCATTATAGGCAAGGCTCCCGGCAGTGATGGTGAAGACGCCCTGAAACAGCGTATCATGGCCGAGGCCCGCGTTGAACGTGCCTATTATCACTTCCTCATCGCCGGTATCTATGCGGCTCAGTACGATAAAGATACCGCTGCCGATAAAGGTGGAATCGCCTATGTTACCGATTATAACAACGAGCTTGAGAAAACCCAGCTACCTCTCGACAAGGTTTATGAACTTATGCTTGAAGACCTCGACGACAGCTATATCGCCGTTCTGCCCGAGCGTTCAAATGTTGTCCGTCTCAACAAGTATTCGGCCTATGCCATTAAGGCACGTGTGCTGTTCCAGATGAAAAACTATTCTGAGGCGTTGACCTATGCACTCAAGGCTCTCGAAGGGAACAGCAGTATCGAGGACCGCATGTACATTCTCGACACACACCGCTGGATTCTGAAGGCCGATTCGCCCAACAACTTCTGGTATATCTCTCCCCAGTCGACCAATGCTTCGGTCAATTATTCTCAGCTCACCCTTGAAACCATTGCAAAAGTCGAGCCCGGCGATTTAACCTTTGATTATGCTTATGCCAACGGACGTGTCGCAGCCGGAAACGAAGTTTTCAATGCCCGATATGGACAGATGGACAGTGGAATCACCGGCTGCCGCGAGCTCACCTCTTATGATGTCCAGACAAACTCGTGGGGGCTCACCGTCGAGCGTATCATGTATCTGGCTGCTGAATGTTATATCCGTGCCAATGAAATTCAAAAAGGTCTTGACCTTGTCAATCAGGTGCGCAAGTTCCGCATTCATCCTGACCAATACCGGGACTTTGCCGCTTCAAATGTCAAAGAAGCGATGGCTCTGTTGCAGCAGGCCAAGTTTATCGAGAATCTATCGACCTATGAAAACTTCTTTGACCTTAAACGGTGGAACTCTGAGGCCGATTACCGTCAGACTATTACCCGTGAGGTTCCCGGCTCGGGTACATATACTCTGACTCCTGATAGTCCACTGTGGATAATGCCATTCCCGTCATCGGTTCTCGAGTATAACACCTCGTTCAAGCAAAACTATTAAATATATCCTCTCTGATAAACAAGAGGCTGTCTAACAACCAAAGTTAGACGGTCTCTTTTTTAGTATCAAAAAACGAAGATTCAAGCCACATTAATA
>JAIDNJ010000222.1 GCA_029063895.1 Muribaculaceae bacterium
CGCAGGGCGGCTATCAGCCGCGTCCCTACCTTAATCTTAATCAGCAGGGTGGCTATCACCTACGCCAGCAGGGCGGCTATCAGCAACGTCAGCAGGGTGGTTATCAGCCACGCCAGCAGGGCGGCTACCAACAGCGTCAGCAGGGCGGTTATCAGCCACGCCAGCAGGGCGGCTATCAGCAGCGCCAGCAGGGTGGTTACAAACAGCAGCGTCAGCAGGGTAACTTCCGTCAGCAGCCGCGTCCGGGCAAGAGCTTTGTTCCACGTCCCAAACGCATCGAGTATGAAATGCCGATACCCGATCCCAATGAACAGATTCGTCTCAACAAGTTCATGGCCAACGCCGGTATTTGCTCACGCCGTGAGGCCGATGAATTTATCCAGCAGGGACTCGTAAAAGTTAACGGCAATGTCGTTACCGAACTCGGTACAAAAATTTGTCACAGCGACGTTGTCGAGTATGATGAAAAGGTTGTCGCTCTCGAAAGCAAGTGCTACATCCTTCTCAACAAACCCAAGGATTGTGTCACTACAAGCGATGACCCCAACGGCCGTCTCACCGTTATGGACCTCGTCAAGGGTGCTTGCCCCGAGCGCATCTACCCCGTCGGCCGTCTTGACCGCAACACCACCGGTGTGCTTCTGCTCACCAATGACGGCGACCTCGCTTCCAAGCTGACCCATCCCAAGTATGTGAAGAAAAAAATATATCACGTGTGGACCGACAAGGACATCGCCGAGGAAGACATGCAGCGCATCGCCGACGGTATCGAGCTTGACGACGGCCCCATCCACGCCGACGCCATCAGCTATGCCACCGAGACCGACCGCAATCAGGCCGGTATCGAGATTCACTCGGGCCGCAACCGCATCGTGCGCCGCATTTTTGAATCGCTCGGCTATCACGTGACCAAACTCGACCGTGTATACTTTGCCGGTCTCACCAAAAAGAACCTGCCCCGCGGTCGTTGGCGCTACCTCACTCAGGAAGAGGTCAACTACCTCAAAATGGGTTCCTTTGAATAAATAATTCACCAAAAGATTACTGTTAATGAAACGTACAAAAATAGTAGATATCTTTGATCCCGCGCTTATCGGCAGCGAGGTTTGTGTGAAAGGCTGGGTGCGCACCCGCCGCGGTAACAAACACGTTCAGTTTGTCGCTCTGAACGATGGCTCGACTATCAAAAACATCCAGATTGTATTTGATATGGCCAAGTTTGACGACGAACAGCTCAAGCCTATCACGACCGGCGCGGCTATCTGTGTTACCGGTCGCCTTGTCGAGTCGATGGGTAAAGGTCAGAGCGCCGAGATTCAGGCCGACAAGCTCGAAATTTACGGTACGGCCGACCCCGAGGTATATCCTCTCCAGAAAAAAGGCCATACTCTCGAATTCCTTCGCGAAAAAGCCCACCTGCGTATGCGCACCAACACATTCGGTGCCGTTTTTCGCGTGCGCAGCGTGCTCGCCTATGCCATCCACAAGTTCTTTAACGAACGTGGCTTCTTCTATCTCCACACACCTCTCATCACCGAGAGCGACTGTGAGGGTGCCGGCGCGATGTTCCAGGTGACCACTCTTCCTCTCAAGGAGATTCCCAAGGATGAGAACGGCGAGGTTGACTACACCGGCGATTTCTTTGGCAAGCAGACCGCCCTTACCGTGTCGGGTCAGCTTGAAGGAGAACTCGGTGCAACCGCTCTCGGCGGCATCTATACATTCGGACCTACATTCCGTGCCGAGAATTCAAATACTCCCCGCCACCTGGCCGAGTTCTGGATGATCGAGCCCGAGGTCGCTTTCAACGACATCACCGATAACATGGATCTTGCCGAGGACTTCATCAAGTATTGTATCCGTTATGCTCTCGACAACGCCCGTGACGACATCCAGTTCCTTAACGACATGTATGACAAGGATCTCATCGAGCGTCTTGAAAATGTCATCAGCCAGGAATTTGTGCGCCTGCCCTATACTGAAGGTGTCAAGATTCTCGAGCAGTCGGGCAAGAAGTTTGAGTTCCCCGTTTACTGGGGTGCCGACCTTCAGAGCGAGCATGAACGTTATCTCGTCGAGGAGCATTTCAAACGTCCCGTTATCCTGACCGACTATCCCAAGGAAATCAAGGCATTCTACATGAAACAGAACGAGGACGGCAAGACTGTCCGCGCTATGGATGTCCTTTTCCCGAAAATTGGTGAAATCATCGGTGGTTCGGAGCGTGAGGAAAACTATGACAAGCTGTTGCAGCGCATTGAGGAACTCAACATCCCCATGAAGGATATGTGGTGGTATCTTGATACCCGCCGCTTTGGCACGGTGCCCCACTCGGGCTTTGGTCTCGGGTTTGAACGCCTGATACTTTTTGTGACCGGCATGACCAATATCCGTGACGTGATTCCTTTCCCGCGCACACCCAATAACGCCGAATTTTAAAATCGTAAATTTTCGAATTTAAATAAATTGAGCAGCGGCCCTTGTCATTCTGATGATGAGGGTCGCTCTTTATTATGTTTGTTATCAGTTGTTTAAAATTGATTGTTTCTTATTTTATCAAACGCTAAAACAAAAAATTTGTCAGGTAAACAATATATTGTAATTTTGCACCCTGAAAATCAAACAACGCGACAATGGACTCTATTTTATCAATACGTGAGGCTGTGGCCGAATCCAAACGGTGTCTCAACTGCAAGGTGCCCCGCTGTGTGACGGGGTGTCCGGTCGGGAATGAGATTCCGCGCTGGATCCATGCTCTGTCGATGGGTAATTTTGGCGAGGCTATGGATATAATAAATAGCCGGAGCAGTTTACCCGCAGTTTGCAGTCGCGTGTGTGCCCACGAACGTCAGTGTGAAGGTCATTGTGTGCTCGGCAAGAAGGGGAGCCCCGTGAAGATTGGCGCTCTGGAGCGTTTTATTTCGCAATTTGACGCCGATGCGGCTTTGAGTAGACAAACACTACCCCAAAAGGATAAAGGACGCGTAGCGGTCATTGGAAGCGGTCCTGCGGGCCTTACGGTTGCCGGTTTGCTTGCCCGGCGTGGCTACGATGTCGAAATTTTTGAACGCGAACCGAGTCCGGGCGGTATGCTCATGTTCGGTATTCCCGAATATCGGTTACCCAAAAGTGTGGTCGAGCGCGAGATTGACAAGATCAGGGAGCTCGGCGTTAAAATCACTTGTGGCGTTACAGTCGGAGTCGACGTGACGGTCGACGATTTGTTTGGGAGTGGATTTGATGCTGTTTTCATCGGTACGGGTACCGGTAAACCACGTCGTCTTGACTATCCGGGTGGCAATATTCCGGCCGTCGGACAGGCTATTTATTTTCTGAGACGACATCAGCTCTATCTTAGCGGATTTATATCCCGCGACGAGATGATTGTCAAGGCTGGGGATAAAGTTGTGGTTGTAGGGTGCGGAAACACGGCCATGGATGCGGCTCGTACGGCTCTGCGTGTCGGTGCCTCGGAAGTCACCGTTATGTACCGCAAGACAATCAACGAGATGGCTGCTCTCAGGGCTGAGTATAACGATGCGGTCGCCGAGGGTGTCAGATTCATGTGGAAAACAAACATTGTCAAAGTTAATTCGACCGACGGAAAGACGATTGAATCTCTCGAGTTGTCGATCGACGGTTTAACCGAGATGTTTGAGGCCGATGTCGTTTTGCTGGCCGTCGGAAGCGGCCCTGCACGCCGCATTGTCTCGACGACAGGCGGCATTGATGTCGATGAAAAAGGATATGTTCTCACTCGTGAGAATCCATATGGCATGACTACCCGCAAGGGTGTTTTTGCCGCAGGGGATGTTGCGAAACAGCCCGCAACTGTTGTTCATGCGATGCAGGATGCTCAATTGGTGGCCGATAGCATTGGTCAGTATGTTGACGCGGTCAGCTTGCTCAGGCAACTTGACCGTCCGGTCGCATGTATCAGAATAAGATGAAGTATCACTTTTTTCTTCATGTAATGAAAAAATGTATCATGTTTGTAAACTTTTTGTAACGTGATATTGTTTTAATAGTGAAGAGACACAAAAACGGTCCCTTCTCCATTGCAAGAAAGAAATGTGATAATGATTGGTTTATTAAGGATTATAAAAAAGCTGTCGTGATGACAGCTTTTTTTATATCGGTAATGTGAGAAAATCAAAATATCGTTATAGACGTTTTGCATTTCAAAATTTTATTTGTAATTTTACAACGCAAATAATAAATGGCCCTGCAACATGAATATCGTCGC
The DNA here is from genome assembly GCA_029063895.1 of Muribaculaceae bacterium. Taxonomy (GTDB): domain Bacteria; phylum Bacteroidota; class Bacteroidia; order Bacteroidales; family Muribaculaceae; genus CAJUPY01. The sequence goes on from JAIDNJ010000222.1 coordinate 4,247, forward strand.
AAAGAAGACACTGGTTGATTATTACCTCAAGTATCCACAGGCTAAGGTTGCTTTGGAGGAGTGGTACTCTAAAACCCGTAGGAGTCATTGGAGGAGTTTCGCTGATGTTAAAGCTACATTTAATTCAGTTGACAGTGTTGGTAATCAGCACTATGTCTTTAATATTAAGGGTAATGATTTCCGATTGATTGTCGTGATCCAATTCAGACATGAATATGTTTATATCAGATTTGTGGGGACTCATGCAGAATATGATAAAATTAAAGACGCTTCACTGGTTTAAAAATAATAATATGGAGACGATTAATACAAAAATAGAAAACGAAACCCAATATAACTGGGCGATGGCACGAATTGATGAATTGCTTCCTAAAGTTAACGATTCAACTCCCGACGATGATCCCAACAGTATTGAGCTATACCTTCTCTCGGCTATAGTTCAGGAGTATGAGGATGTTCATTACCCCATTGAAGAGCCTTCCTTGATTGATGTGCTCAAACTAAGAATGTATGAGATGGGGCTGTCTCAGGCGGCTCTTGCAAGGAGGATTGGGGTCAGTCCGTCTCGTGTCTGTGATTTTCTGTCGGGAAAGAGCGAGCCGACTATTAAAGTTGGTCGACGCATCTCCAAAGAATTGAATATTGACCCGGCCATTGTGCTCGGTGTTTGATACAGGAATAAAAAAAAGTTACAGTTTTGTAAACACGTTTGTAACGTGCTGTTGTTATAATAGTGAAGAGACAGAAAAACGGTTTCTTCTCCATTGCAAGAAAGAAATGTGATAATGATTGGTTTATTAAGGATTATAAAAAAGCTGTCGTGATGACAGCTT
>JAIDNJ010000223.1 GCA_029063895.1 Muribaculaceae bacterium
CCGAAAATAATCCACGGCCAAATCCAATCGCCGCTGAACAGCTGCATCCGGCTGCCATCGGGCATCGTTACCATTTACCAATGCCACCATATGTTTACGATGACTCCGGCCGTAAGTGTGCCGACCGTAGCTCCAAATCCGTTGCTCATCAACATCATCACCCCTTGTCCCAAACCTTTGGTGTTTGAATCAGATGACTGTTCCATAAACAGGTGTCCGGCAATGGTGATAAAATTAAAGGCGATGCCATATACAATCATTGATGCTACCAACATCCAAAGTCCGTCACCGGGATTACCGAGTCCGAGCAATACAAAACGGAGCGCCCATGCCGATAATCCTATTGCAATTACAGTCTTTATACCAAATCGTTTCATGGTAATCCCGACGAGCAGTATCGCGGCGGCTTCAGAGATTTGGGAAAGGGAGAAAAGCATGGTGGCATTTCCCGATGCAATCGAGCCTGCATATTTCTCGATTCCCATGAAGTGATTGATATAGGGTGTGGCAAATCCGTTTGAGATCTGGAGACAAACTCCGCTGAACGCAGCAAAAATCAAAAAGACTCGTGTGGTTGAATTGCTGAAGAAATGTCGGAGTGCTTTCAATCCGGGAACACCCTTAATCAATGGTTTTGTTGACGGGTCAAAAGGTAGTGCCGGTAATGTCAGGGCATAAAGCGACGTTATTAATCCGGTGATCGAGGCACACAGTAACTGGGTTGATGTATATTGAAATCTATATTGGGCCAATGGTGCGGTATCGGAAAACGCGATACCTAAATGTCCGTCATGAAAGTAAACCGAATTTACAAACCACATCGCAGCCACAAATCCGACAGTGCCCCACACACGAATTGACGGAAATGCATCTACCGGCTTGATTCCGTGACTTTTGAGTAGGCTGAATGAGACGGTGTTGGCAAGTGCCATCGTCGGCATGTAGAACAGCAGGAACAGAAGATAAAGGATATAAAATGTTACAAAGTCGAGTGTCGGGGTCGTTGATGCATAGAACCATGAGACGAGCATGGCCGTTGCTGCCGCTCCATGACAAACCGAAAGCAACAGTCCGGGTTGTTTCATCTTGTCGGCGATGTGTCCCATCACCGCCGGTGTTAAAATTGAAACGATTCCGATTGCGGCATAAAACCATGCTATGCTACGTCCAAGACCTCCGGCTCCGAGAAGTTGGCCAAAGCAGGTCAGATAGCATCCCCAGATTCCGAACTGAAGGAAATAAAGAACCGATAATCGACTGCGCATTTTCAGAATTTAAATTCAACACCGCCCATTACCGTAGTGCCGGGCATGGGACATCCGTAGATAATCTCATAGTGTTTGTTTGTGATGTTGTCAAGTTTGATCGAGAAAGTGACCGGTGCTTTGGCTTCCATTGTGTAGGCACCGCGGAAGTTAAGAAGCGTGTAGCTTTCCTTTGCCCCCGACGGATTGTTGTTATTCATGCTCCATATACTTGTTTCGTCAAGAGTGAAGCTGAAGTCGCCCGGCGAGTATATTATTTCGCAGTTCAATTTGTTTTTTGGAGAGTAGAGAGTCGATGCGTTGGTGTGGAGATAGCTGTAGTTTGAGCTTAGAGTGATATTTGGCAGAGCTCGCCACGCGGCTTCGAGTTCAAACCCTTTGTTTATAAACGAACCTGTGTTGACATTGTGCGGACGTCCGTCGACTCTGACGGTCTCGATCATATTGTCGCCATCAATAAAAAACAGAGCGGCTCCTATCATCAGTTGTCCGTTTATGAAATGTTGACGGTAACTGAGTTCATAATTGAGCATGTATTCCGGTTTCAAATCGGGATTGGCCGGGGGATAGAGATATAGCTCGCGTATGTTTGGTGAGCGGAAGCCTTTGCTGAACGATGCTTTGAATTGGGACTCACGCCCTGGACGCAAAACAAAACCGGCTTGAGGCACCCACACGTTGCCATAAGTTGACCCATGCTGAAGTCGTACTCCGGCATTCAGGTTAATTAGGTTGGAAATGAAACCTTGTTGCATCATCATGTATCCGGCTACCTCGTTGACATGGTGGCTCGATTCTGAGGATATTTCTTTAGGGTCGGCTTTTGAAGTGTTCCAGATGTGACCGCCCCAATGTTGGAAATCGATTCCGGCTGAGAGGTCGTTTTCCTGCCAAAGATACATGGTTTCATACAATGTGAATCCCATGTTGTAGTCGGTTGAGTGGAAAAGATAGTCGCGGGGGGTCTCTCCGGGGGTGTTACCGTCGTCAAGTTTGTGCTCGCCCCAGTTTATGTAGGCCTGAACGCCTCCGTCGGCTTTGGCATATCGGTTTTTAACATAAACCGAGCCTGATCCGCGAAACATATAGGTCCACATGTTTTCAAGCGGATCCTGGGTGGTTCCGGGATTCTCGGCACGGGTCTGGGTCATGTCAAGTGTACCACCTGTCGACCAGTTGCGCGATGCACCGTATTTGAGCTGCACGAATTCATTGGCAAGCCAAAACGCACTTCCTTCGCGATTTCCGTTGCTACGGTCAAGCTGACCCGAGAGTGTGGCCGAAAATTTGTTCTTTTGTACGCCTGTCGATAATGCAAATTTCTGGGTATTGAAAGACCCGAACATAGCACGTGCACGCCCGGTGACTCCATCTTCTTTCTGTCGATGAGTGACGATATTGACCGAGCCTCCCATCGCGTTTGAACCGTAAAGGAGCGATGACGGGCCTTTTACCACCTCGACACGCTCAACGCCGTTGGCTACATAAGTATCGGCAACCGAGTGACCGAATACGCCGGCCCATTGCGGTTGGCCGTCAATCATGAACAGAACTTTGTTGCCTTGCCCCACGCCGCGTATGTTGACTTCACCGGCACTTCCACCCGAGACGCCATATCCGGCAAAACCTCGTTCGGTGACAAACAATCCGGGTACTTTTGAAACGAGTACCGGCAGGAGCGATGTTTCGCCCGATTTCTCGATTGTCTGTGACGATACCTGGGTGACGTTAAGCGGCAGTAGCTCGGGGTTGGTTTTTAATGGAGCCGTAACCATAACTTCTCTTAAATTTAGAGTATCAGAAATTTCTTGGCTGTAGCCTGCAAGCGATATTCCTGTAAATAACACTGTTATTAGTGAAGTTTTGTTCATATTGGTGTAAATATAACTGTTGAAACGTTGATATGGCTGCAAAGTTAAGTAAAAAATTTGAATATTTGCAATATATTGCCTATCTTTGTGTTTAAATCAACAGGTTTATTTATGAACAAGAATGAAATAGATTTTTTTGACCGTATTTCGGAGAGTTGGGACGCTGATGAAATTTTGTCGACTCCTGACCGTATAAGGAGTATTTTAGGTAAACTTGAAATTATGCCCGGTATGAACATCCTTGATTTGGGAACCGGCACCGGGGTGCTCGTGCCATATCTCCATGCCCTGACAGCTCCCGACGGCAATGTCACGGCTGTTGATATTTCTCATGGTATGCTTTCAAAAGCTATCGCAAAGTATGGCGACCTTCAGCGTGTAAAGTTTGTGGAGTCTGATTTTGAAACATCTGAAGTTGTGGGGACGTTTGACCTGATATTGTTATATTCGGTTTATCCTCATCTTCACGAGCCCGAAAAAACATTAAAAAAGATAGGTCAAAACCTGAATCGTGGCGGACGTATCGTTATCGCATTTCCGACTGACGAGAATTTTATCAATGGAATACATCGTGAGCGAAAGGCCGAAAGCGACCTTCTCCCGCCAGCTCACGCGCTGGCGGCGCGTATTGAGTCGTGGGGAATGAAAGCCAAAGTGACCGAGGCCACTGCAAATGAATATATTGTAGAAATCAGTCTTGGAAACTGATAGAATGGCTCAGAAGTAATTCTTTGAGTCGATAATTTTCGTCACGTAGTTTGTCAACCAGGTCGCGGAGTTCGTCAACACGCTTTGACAGGTGTTCGTTGCGGTCAACCAGACTATCGATGCGCTGTGTAAGTTTAGCCTCATTCTGGTGGTTTGATTTGTCGTTCTGGTGGGCTATTGCATGGAAATGCTCGAGAAGTTTTGTAATCGAGTCGTTGGGCTGGTTCTCATGCACATGGCTATGTCTTACGGGGATATTGTTTTCTTGCTCTACGTCCTCGATAATGAAGTCCTCAAAATTGTCGATACCTATAACTTCCTTAATTTTATCGAGCTTGTTTTCGGGTATGCGGCTTCGTCCGTTTTCAATTGACGATAGGAAACTTTGATGAATGTCAATTTTATCGGCAAGTTCGCGCTGGGTCAAACCGGCCATTTTACGAAGTTTTGCAATATCAATTCGTGCCATAGTAGGTTTAGTTTTTTATATATGGTTTTATTATTTTGTTGAAATTTTCACGTGAAATGATTCTATAATGAAAGTTTACCGAGTCATTGTATTTTTGACTGTGGTGTACTATAAAATCACATTTAAGGAGGCGGTCGGCCAGTTCGGCGCGGTCTTGTTGTTCATTCTCAAATGTCAGTCCCATATTTCTTATCTGACAGTCGACCTGATTCCATATACCTCGCCAATAGTCGGCCTCAGGAGGAGTGATGTGAGAAATACTGTTTGCAAATGCTTCGAAATAAGTATCGTAAGGAATTGTACCATCGGCCACGAGGCTGAGATTTACTCTATAAAAGTTTCCTCTGAAACCGGTTGGCTCGTAAAGTGGGCCACCAAATGTTTCGGTTGATTCAATCTCTTTTTTCAGATAGCGTGAGGCTGCCTCGGGGTCATTCATCAGATGTCCGGGACCAAAAAAATCTTGCATGAAGTTTTTGTAGACATCGCGATATTGTGATGCAGGATAATGCTGTATCTGATAAGATAGGGCGTCAGCTATCGAGTCGGCCATATTTTTCTGAGCCGTCATTACAAAAGTCGATGCTGCTGTTGCAAGCAACAGGACTATAACCTTGCGATGTATTCTGACTTTAAAAAATGGAGTTGACGCCATTGTGATGATTATTTATAGGAGTTTGATTGTATGATATTGATGCAAAATTACAAGAAATAACTGATTATTACTAATGTAATATTGTAATGTGTGATGGATTTAGTTATTTTT
>JAIDNJ010000224.1 GCA_029063895.1 Muribaculaceae bacterium
TAATATCGCGCACAGGCTGAGGTTTAGGCTCGGGTTTGGGCTGAGGAGCAGGTTTGGCTTGAGGCTTGGACTCGGGCTTGTGCTGAGGTTTGGGGTCTGGTTTCTTGGTCACGGGATTCCCGTTTTTGTCAAGCTCAATTTTGCCAACTACTACAGGACCTTTGATACTACCGGCCGGAGCTTTGAATTCAGCGGGTTCGGGCGTCGGTTTTGCCGAGACTGATACTTTTTTGCTCTGACGTTCGGACGAGAACTGATCTGATTTGTCCTTCAGTGCCTGGTCTTTTTTATATTCTTTTTTGAGCAGCTCGATAACGTCATCCTCAATGTAGGCATTGGGATTGTAGTCGATTGAGATATTTTGTTTTTGCAAAAAGTCAACAACGGTAGGGAGAGCTACGTTGAGTTCTTTTGCTACTTTGCTTATTTTTGTTCTCGTCATGTATCTGTGTTAATGTCGTAAAGTCGTGATTAATTGTATAAAAAGAAGTTCGGGTCGTGAATAGGATTGAAAAATCAATCTTCAAACTCGGCTCGGAGGATAGAGAGCACGGCGTCGACGGTTTCTTCTTCAAGGTCGGCTTTCTCGATGAGCATTTCGCGGGGAGCGGCGATGACTTCCTTGGCGGTGACAAAGCCGGCTTCCTTGAGAGCGGCGATAATCCATTCTTCGATTTCGTCTTTGAACTCGTCGAGGTAGATGTCATCTTCTTCAAACTGATCCTCGGCATCGCGGTAAACGTCGATGACATAGCCGGTGAGCATCGAGGCGAGTTTGATGTTGAGACCACCCTTACCGATGGCGAGTGAAACTTCTTCGGGACGGAGGAATACCTCGGCTTTTTTGTTTTCCTCGTCAATGCGGATTGACGAAACCTTGGCGGGGGAGAGAGCTCGCTGTATAAAGAGCGAGGGATTGGCGGTGTAGTTGATGACGTCGATATTCTCGTTGTGGAGCTCGCGGACAATGCCGTGGATGCGTGAACCCTTGACACCGACACAAGCACCTACCGGATCGATGCGGTCGTCATAGCTCTCGACGGCGATTTTGGCGCGTTCGCCGGGAATGCGGGCAACGGCACGGATGTTGATGAGGCCGTCGTGAATCTCGGGAACTTCGAGCTCGAAAAGGCGACGGAGGAAGGCCTCGTTTGTGCGCGATACGGTGATTTTGGGATTGTTGTTTTTATTATCGACATTGGCGATGACCGCGCGGACAGTTTCGCCCTTGCGGAAGAAATCGCCGGGAATTGATTCGCTTTTGGGAAGGAGAAGCTCGTTTTTCTCGTCGTCGAGAAGGAGGGTTTCTTTAGACCATGTCTGGTAAACCTCGCCTGAAACAAGCTGACCCTCGAGGTCTTTGAATTTGGCATAGATGGCCTCTTTCTGAAGGTCGAGAATCTTGGACTGGAGAGTTTGGCGCAGGTTGAGGATGGCACGGCGTCCAAAGTTGGCAAAGATAATTTCTTTAGTGTGGTCTTCGCCGATCTCCACCTCGGGGTCGTTGTCGGCACGGGCGTCGGTGAGACCAATCTGCTGATTGGGGTCTTCCACCTCTCCGTCGGGAACAACGATGAGGTTCTGGAAAATCTGGACGTCACCTTTGTCGGGGTTCATGATAACGTCAAAGTTCTGGTCGGTGCCGAACATCTTTGCAAGCACGTTGCGGAATGATTCTTCGAGCACGCTGATCATTGTTGCTTTGTCGATGTTTTTAAGTTCTTTGAACTCGGCAAAGCGTTCTACCATGTTTGGAGCTTCCTCTTTCTTAGCCATGTTATAATAGGGATTATGATTTTTCTGTTGGATAAATTATTTGAATTTGATGAGATATTTCACTGTTTTAGCCTGATCAAATGTCAGTGTTTCGGGGACAGTCGTAAGGACGGGGCGCTTTTTACCGGGTTCCTTGACTTTTTTGCTGACTTCGACGGTAAACCCGGTTTCGGTGACATCGACAAGACGTCCGTCAAACTTGCGACCGTCTCGGGTGACGACTTCGACATCGTTACCGATGTTTTTGTCAAACTGAGCTTTGACCTTGAATGGCGAAGTGAGTCCGGCCGACCCTACTTCAAGTTCATAGTCTTCGGTTTCGCGGTCAAAGTCAGCTTCGATTTTACGGGTGATGTCGGCACAAGTGTCGATATCGAGTCCGTTTTTAGAATCAATCTCGACAACGATGTTGTTGTCGGGAGAAACTTTGATGTCAACGAGAAATATGTCAGTGCCTTCGATTGCTTTTTCAACTGTCAGGCGAAGTTTTTCTTTGTCAATCATTGTGTAAAGATATTTGTTATGGCGTTGACGCGGACGTCGGCCATTAAAATGTACTACAACAAAATGGAGGAAGCGTTGGCCTCCTCCAAGTTTGCATTGCAAAGTTAGTATTTTTTTGTGTGGTTAGCAACGGTTGTCTGCAATTTAGAATAAAGAATGACACGATGTAAACATTTTTTAACCTGATTAATGCTTGTAGAGATAATTGTTTGCTATTTTTAACTATAAAGCAGCCTTCGATTCACTTCATCGTCGGCGGGCAACGAGCGAGAGAACGAGTGCTACCAAGGCGGTGACGGTGAGGGTTGTAAATGTTGAGGTCATGATGTTGCCGATGCCTACAAGCGGCGAGACGAATGCCCCGAATGTAAAGCCGACAGCTCCAAAAAGAGCTGATGCAGCGCCTGTATAACTACGACCTTCTTCCATCGCCAATGTTGTTGATGATGACAGTATGAAGCCGAGGCATAGCATGGTAAAGAAAATCAGTGTCTCAAATATATAGAAACCACCGCCAAAAGCAAAATAATTTACAAATTGCAGCAGGGAGAGGGCGGTGCATCCGCAGGCGCCGAAAAGAGCGGCGTTTATCATCTTCTTAAATTTAAGAGTAAGTGCCGATCCCAACCCGATGCCTACAGCATTGATGCCGAAAACTATCGAGAAGAATAGTTCGGAATAACCGTAGTGATTCTGGATTATAAATGATGCTGAGGAAATATAGGCAAACAGAATGCCGTTGGCAAATCCGCTGATAAGGACATATATCACATAATATTTGATATGCAACAGTTTGGAAAAGGAGCTCATGAGACTCAACAGAGAACCTCGACTGCGTTTCTCGACGGGTAGTGTTTCGTTGTAAACGGAGCACATTGTCAGGAGCAGGGCTCCAAGTCCGAACAGAATCCAGAATATACCTTTCCAACCTACTGACGACGCAACGAGACCGCCGATGACCGGTGCTGAAACCGGGGCAACTCCATTTACCGCGCCGATGATAACGAATGCTTTTGCCAAGTCGCGTCCTGTAAAACTATCGGTTGATATTGAACGTGACAGAACTATACCGCCGGCCGCTCCGAGCCCCTGAACAAAACGGCATATATTAAACATCTCGATGGTAGTGGAATAGATGCAAGCTATCGTGGAAAAAGCATACAGAAGCAAGGCATACAAAAGTAATTTTTTTCGCCCGTACTTATCGCTCAGGGGACCAAAAATGAGTTGCCCTATAGCGAGCCCGAGCATACTTGTAGTCAGTCCCATCTGGACGGCAGAAGTAGTGGTGTTGAACACGTCGGCCATAGCCGGGAGTGTAGGAAGACACATATCAGTCACAAACGGACCAAAAGCTGTCAGAACACCAAGAAATATAATCAGAAACCAATAATATCGTTTGCTCATGAGGTATAGATGATTATTTTATTTTTGCAAAATTACTAAAAAATCGAGATATGGAACTGAAGTCACACCTTTGTCCAATGACAAAAGTCCCCTACATCAAATACTGAAAAGTGGATATGTAAAAAATAAGCATTTAAGACCCCGTTCCCCAATATTTGTTAACGCTGGGGAACGGGGTCTAAAAAAGACGGTATGTCATAAATTGACACACCGTCTTTGTTGAGCTGCAATATTTGCTTTAAAATATTATTTGTTGTTTTCGGGACGGAGCTGACGGACGGTCTCGGCAGTGCGCCAGAGTTCGCTTTCGCGGAGCTGACGGAGTTCTTCGTTGAGACGTTCGCGATAGTCGGGTGTAGAGTTTGAGTCGATAGAACGCTGAGCTTCTTCTCCCGATTTTACGCTTGCATAGAGTTTTTCAACGACGGGTTTGATGGCATCGTGGAACGGACCCATCCAGTCGAGGGCGCCGCGCTGAGCGGTAGTAGAGCAGTTGGCATACATCCAGTCCATACCTTTGGCAGCAAAGAGGGGCATGAGTGACTGAGTGAGTTCTTCAACAGTTTCGTTGAAAGCTTCGGAAGGAGTGTGGCCATTTTCACGGAGCACTTCATACTGGGCAAGGAGAAGGCCCTGGATTGCACCCATGAGCGAACCGCGTTCGCCGGTGAGGTCGCTGATAGCTTCACGTTCAAATGTCGTTTCAAAGAGGTAGCCTGAACCGATACCGATGCCGAGCGCGATAGTGCGTTCGAGAGCACGGCCGGTGTAGTCCTGATAAACGGCAAAAGAAGAGTTGATGCCGCGGCCTTCGAGGAAGAGTGAACGTACAGTGGCGCCCGAGCCTTTGGGAGCGACCATGATTACGTCGATATCTTTGGGAGGAACAACGCCGGTGCGGTCGTTCCAGGTGATGCCGAAACCGTGAGAGAAGTAGAGAGCTTTACCCTCGGTGAGGTGGGGCTTGATAGACGGCCACACGCTGATGACAGCTGCGTCGGAAAGAAGGCAGAGGATTATGGTTGCTTTGGCACATGCTTCTTCGATAGAGAAAAGGGTTTCGCCGGGTACCCAACCGTCGGCGATAGCTTTTTCAAAAGTTTTGCCCTGACGCTGGCCAACGATTACGTTAAAGCCGTTGTCACGGAGGTTGAGGCCCTGGCCGGGTCCCTGAACACCGTAACCGATTACAGCGATAGTTTCGTTTTTGAGAATTTCGCGAGCTTTTTCAACGGGAAATTCATCGCGGGTAACGACGGTTTCTTCAACACCGCCAAAATTTAATTTTGCCATAAAGAATAAATAGAATTTATTAAAAAGTTTAGGAAATTGTTGCTGATTTAATGTCAGAATGCCGAGGCTTTGAGCTTAAGACCGGTTTGTTCATAG
>JAIDNJ010000225.1 GCA_029063895.1 Muribaculaceae bacterium
CAATGTCATTCAACTCTCGGTATTCATGACAATTTTAAACGTGCACGCCAACTGGTTTCCCGTCGACGGCGAGGTTATTTTCACCGCCCATCACAACGGACGATTCCTCTCGGCCTACCTTCCCAAATCAAGCACCGAGAACGAACGTTCGACCGTGGTTATCCGCGCCAATAACGGCCAGGAGATATTGATGAGGCAAGTTGCCGGAGCCATTGCCCGACGCATCGTCACTTATGCTCAGCCGGGCGACGAAGCTTCAATCGAAGATCACATGGGATTTATCAAGTTTGGCTCGCGCATTGACCTTTATCTGCCGCTGGGTACGGAGATTCTGGTCAAAATAGGAGACAAAACAACCGGAGGTATCACACCCATAGCACGCCTCCAACCCAACGACGACAAATGATAAACAAAATTACCAAGTCAATTCCCAACACCATTACATCGCTCAACCTGCTGTCGGGTGTAATCGCTATATTTTTTGCATTTCATCTTACCAAAAATATAGGCGGGCTTCCCGGCTATCAGTGGGCAATGATTTCAATTTTTGCCGCAGCAGTCTTTGACTTCTGTGACGGTGCATCGGCACGCCTGCTCGGTGCCTACTCTGATATAGGTAAAGAGCTCGATTCACTCTCTGACCTGGTCAGCTTTGGAGTAGCGCCCGCCATGCTCCTGCTCAACTCCCTGCTACTCATAACCGGCGGACACTGGGTGAGCTTCTTTGCATTAATCATCCCTGTTGCAGGTGCGCTCCGCCTTGCCAAATTTAACGTCGACACCACCCAGTCAACTTCATTTTCGGGACTTCCAATCCCGGCAAACGCATTGTTCTGGATTGGATTTACGGCATGGATAATGAGTCACGGCCAATGTCCCGGATGGCCCTGGCTTGTAATTATCATCGGCTTTATATCATCTCTCATGGTGTCACGCATGAGAATGTTCTCATTAAAATTCAAGAACTTTAATCTTAAGGAAAATTTCAGCCGATATGTCATCATCGTAACGGCAATAGTGTCGGTGGTGCTCTATGGTGTGGCCGGTCTCATGTGGACTATCATCCTATACATTCTTATCTCGGCGGTTGCCAAGAAGTACATCTGACATCAATACCCGGGAAGGGTATCGATGAACAACCTCTCCATTCAAAACGTTTGAAACTATAAGGGGCGTCATGTTTCAATAACTGTACTTCCCTGTAAACACTCACCAACTAAAGACAACACCCTCTATATATGTCGTTTTTACTATTACTGTTGATTCTCCCGGTTTGCTTTATTATTATATTGATAATAAATGCTGTCGTGGCGGTCCAGAGACTCAAAAACCGAGCTCGCGACATGTTCAATCGGGCCACAGGCCAATCCACCCGACAAAGCGGAAGAAACAGCAGCGGCAATAACAGGTATCAATCACCGCGTCAACACAAAAAAATCGATCCCGGCATAGGTGAATATGTCGAGTTTGAAGAAATAGAAGTCTCGGAAAGCACCCGAGCCGATGGACCCACCGTAAGCTACCGCACCGAGAGCCAGATTACCGACGTTGAGTGGGAAGAGATACGTTAATCAATAAAGTTTTAGATTTGCACAATGATAAACAAGAATAAACAGATATATGAATTTCTTGACCAACTCGCAGCCAACAATAACCGCGAATGGTTCAAAGATCATAAAGCCTTGTTTGATGACCTGAGGCAAAACTGGATTGACCAGCTCGATGACCTGCGCTCAAAAATGAGCGTGTGGGATCCCGACCTCCTGAGACAACCGCTCTCCGACTGTGTATACCGCATTTATCGCGACACACGCTTCAGTCATGATAAAACGCCCTACAAAACATATTTTGCAGCAGTATTATCGCCCTGGGGACGTAAATCGTTCCGCCCCTGCTACTATCTGCAGATGGGTTCGGGATTTATCGATTCAGGGTTATACGGAGGCATGTATTGTCCACCGCCACAGGAACTCAAGAAAGTCAGAACCGCCATAGTAGACAATATTGAGGAATTTGAAGAAATAATAAACGAGCCACGTCTCAAAAAACTGTTTCCGGGATGGTTTGGCGAGGCACTCAAGACCGTCCCAAAAGGGTATGACCGAAATCATCCCCTTGCCCATATCCTACGTCAAAAAGACTTTGGAAAAGCTCACCTTGTCGATGAGAAATTTTTCACCGATGACAACTGGACCGAACGAGCATCTGAAATATTCAGTGTTCTCAAACCGCTAAACGACTTCTTCAACTACTCGATAGACGAAGAAGAACAGCGTACCGACTTCTGACATCACATCATTACATTTTTCACATATATCATCACTAACCATCTTAACAAATTATCAATATGGCAGAAATCAAATCAATAGGCATCCTCACGTCGGGTGGTGACGCTCCCGGCATGAACGCCGCAATCCGTGCCGTCACCCGTTCGGCCATATACAGCGGCTTTAAAGTGTATGGAATTTACCGAGGTTACCGAGGGTTAATCTCTGACGAAATCACCGAATTTCATACCCAGAACGTGTCTAACATCATCCAGATGGGCGGCACAATTCTTAAAACCGCACGCTGCAAAGAGTTCCAGACTCCTGAAGGACGTCAACTCGCCTATGACATCCTGCGCCGCCACGAAATAGACGCTCTCGTCGTTATCGGTGGTGACGGATCGCTCACCGGCGCGCGCATTTTTGCCAACGAATTTAACTTCCCTATCATCGGTTTGCCAGGCACAATCGACAACGACCTCTATGGCACCGATACCACCATAGGCTATGATACAGCCCTCAACACTATCATGGAGTGTGTCGACAAGATACGCGATACCGCCACAAGCCACGAGCGACTCTTCTTTATCGAAGTAATGGGCCGTGACGCCGGCTTCCTTGCCCTCAACGGTGCGATTGCCTCGGGTGCCGAGGCAGCTATCATCCCCGAAATATCAACCGAGGTCGACCAGCTTGCCGAACTCATCCAAAACGGATTCCGCAAGAGCAAGAACTCATCAATCGTCCTTGTGGCCGAGAGCCCTGTCACCGGCGGCGCCATGGGACTTGCCGAGCGTGTTAAAAACGAGTATCCCGGCTATGACGTCCGTGTATCGATTCTCGGACACCTGCAGCGTGGTGGTTCGCCCACAGCCCATGACCGTATCCTTGCCTCACGCATGGGAGCGGCAGCGATTGATGCCCTTCTCGATGACCAGCGCAACGTGATGATCGGTATAAAGAACGACGAGATTGTCTACGTTCCCTTTACCAAGGCTATCAAAAACGACAAGCCCATCAACCGTTCTCTTCTCGACACCCTGCGCCGCCTGTCAATCTGATTTTAAATTCCCATCAAAATACACTTGGCGGTGTGTCAGAACTGACGCGCCGCCTTTATCGTATTATTGGAAGTTAGTGTTACATCGTGAGCGTCGCGTAGTTTTTTCTTCAGGCGATCGACAAAAATGTAGTTTTTAAGTCCCCATCGGGGAGCTATAAGCATTGAGTCGGGACTTTGGGAGGTGAAGCGCTCAATGGCTATGTCTTTTCTAAGACGATTGACAATTTTGACACAAAGGTCGATATACTCATCCACTTCATAGACTTTCAGGTCGATGGTACCGGCACGGTAACGGCGTGCAAGCTCAGTGCCCTCGACAACCTGCATCTGATGAAATTTCACCGTCGATACGGGTAGTCGGTTCAGTTCGTCGACAGTTTTGAGCATCATATCCTCGGTTTCACCGGGAAGTCCCAATATGAGATGTACACCGGTTTCAATACCTCGTGTAGCGGTCATCTCGATAGCCCGGATGGTATCGGGCCAGGTATGCCCCCGGTTTATGACCGAGAGTGTGGAATCGTGGGACGATTCGGCTCCATATTCGATGATAATGCGGCTGTCTGAGCCATCAATACCGGCCAATCGGTCAAGTAATGTCTCGTCAACACAGTCGGGGCGCGTGCCTATTATTACCCCGTCGACCTTGTCAACGGCGAGCGCACGACGGTAGAGCGACAGAAGTTCGTCGGCCGAGCGGCCATAAGTATTGGTATAGGCTTGAAAATAGGCCAGATAGCGCATATCGGGATACTTGCGTCCAAAAAACTGTTTAGCTTTTTCAAGCTGTTCCTCAACGGGCAACGATGAGTCGGCAAATGATGGATTGAAAGCCTCGTTGTTGCAGTAGATACACCCGCCCCATCCTTTTGAACCGTCACGGTTAGGACATGTAAAACGGGCATTGACAGTCAGTTTCTGCATCTTTCGCCCCGGGAAAAGGCGTGCAAGATAATCTGAATACTCCAGGTAAAAAG
Organism: Muribaculaceae bacterium; assembly: GCA_029063895.1. Classification (GTDB taxonomy): domain Bacteria; phylum Bacteroidota; class Bacteroidia; order Bacteroidales; family Muribaculaceae; genus CAJUPY01. Next base: position 4,308 of record JAIDNJ010000225.1, read on the forward strand.
GATTCATCTACAATGGCGTTTACATGTGGCATGCATTATTGGCCAGCCATGCGTCAAGAAGAACAATCGCAGCCATTGATTCCACGATTGGAACGGCGCGGGGCACCACACATGGGTCATGGCGTCCGCGGGCTTTTAGAACAGCCTCGTTGTGATTGCGGTCGATAGTGTGTACCTCGCGCAGGAGTGTGGCAACCGGCTTGAAGGCGACTTTGAAGTATATAGGCATGCCGTTGGAGATGCCCCCCTGTATTCCGCCCGAATGGTTGGTCACGGTCGAGACTGTGCCGTTTTCGTCGGCCACAAAAAGGTCAATCATCTCGGTTCCCCGGTGGCGCGAACCTTCAAAGCCCATGCCATATTCAAATCCCTTGGCGGCGTTAATGCTCATCATGGCCGCTGCCAGTGAAGCCTGAAGTTTGCCGAAACATGGGTCGCCAAGCCCCACGGGAACGCCGCGGATAATACATCCAACGACTCCACCGATGGTGTCACCCTCTTTTTTGACGTCGAGAATCAACTCTTTCATCCTGCCAGCTACGTCCTCGTCGGGGCATCGGGTCTCGCTTATCTCTACCTTTGACAGGTCGACATTCTCAGGTTTGACACCGAGCGAGATGTCACCCACCGAGTCAGTATAGGCCGCTATTGAGATGCCTTTTGAGACAAGAGCCTGCATTGCAAACGCCCCGGCTACCACACGTGCTACCGTCTCGCGGGCCGATGAACGACCACCTCCGCGATGGTCTCTCAGTCCATATTTTTCGGTATAGGTATAGTCGGCGTGAGATGGGCGGAAAACCTCCTTCATCTCGTTGTAGTCCGATGAATGTTGGTCGCCGTTACGGACGATAAATCCGATTGGCTGGCCGGTTGTGACGCCTTCAAAAAGGCCCGACAATATCTCGACCTTGTCCTTTTCATCACGGGCGGTCACGATGGCCGACTGACCCGGACGGCGGCGTGCAAGCTGACGCTGCACCTCGTCGAGGTCGATTTTGATTCCGGCCGGCATTCCGTCGATGACACCACCGAGGGCCGGGCCGTGAGATTCGCCAAATGTTGTTACTTTAAATATGTTGCCAAATGTATTGCTCATAATATTTCCTCCTCGTCGGTCGTTTCTGGTTTAACGATAATGTCGGCGGTCATGCCGCGTGTATATTTGATTAAATCGGCGGGAGCGATCTCAAACTGTAGTCCACGCTGGCCGGCGCTGACATATATTCTGTCAAAGTCGAGAGCCGATTCGTGAAAGAATGTCGGAAAATCCTTTTTCATTCCTACCGGTGAACATCCGCCGCGGATGTAGCCTGTCAGCGGCAGCAGCTCTTTCATCGGAATAAGGTCAACCTTCTTGTCGCCGGCAACCTTGGCCGCTTTTTTAAGGTCAACCTCGGCATCGCCCGGCACGACACACACGAAGTGGCCCGCGCGGTCGCCGTGGAGTACGAGAGTCTTGAAAACACACTTTATGTCTTCGCCGAGCTGCTTGGCTACATGGTCAGCAGCGAGATTGTTTTCGTCAACCTCGTATGGTATAAGATTATATCTAATCTTAGCCCGGTCGAGCAGTCGCGCGGCATTTGTCTTATTTATTCCTGACATAATTCTTTATATAGTCTCTTTTGATTTTTGTTCAATTTCGGCAATAGTTCGGTCAACAACTTCCTGTAATTGATAAGTCGCCACACCCAGAGGCTTGTTAATATCTTTAAGAGACCATTCAACTATAGTCTTATCAGTAGATTTACAGATAATCAAACCTACCGACGGATTATCATATTCTCCACGGAGTAATTCATCAGCAGCTGTAACATAGAAATTTAACTTTCCTGCAAACTCAGGAATATACTTAACGGCCTTTAGCTCTATGATGACGTACCGGTGCTGAGGAATATGGTAAAATATCAAATCAGGGAAAAACGTTTGTCCACCGGGCATTTGTAGCTCCATTTGACACCCGACAAATGAAAATCCTTTACCCAGCTCAAGCAAAAATTTAGTAATGTTGGTAACGAGAGCTTCCTCGAGTTCACGTTCGTCATACTCGGGAGTCATGGATAGGAAATCGAAATGATAGGGATCTTTCAGCATTTCCTTTGCCAGTAGATTTTGAGGAGACGGCAAAGTCCGTTCAAAATTTGACAAAGCGTTACCTTTATTTTTGAAAAGATCTGCAGCAATCTGAGACTCAAGAAAACTACGACTCCACCCTTCTTCTACAACCTTCTTTATATAGAACAACGCCTCATCAAGAGAGTGGCATTTGGAAATAATGTGTACATGGTGAAACCATGGAACTTGTCCAAAAATTGGCGGCATTTCCAAAAGGCCAGCAACCTGCTGGCCCATCTCTTTTTCAACTGCGCCAGCAACATGCTGGCCATTAACTGATGGAATCCGATCAAAATAAAACGAGTACCATTGCTTCATATACTTTACATTTGAATATGAGAAGCCGGTAATTTCAGGAAAAAAACGCCGCATATCGAGAGCAAACTGCTTCACGATGCCTGACCCCCAGCGGTCCTCAGCTTGCAAAGCTACCAAATCGCGTCCTATACTCCAATAGAATTCGAGCATCGATGTATTAACCTTTATAGAGGCTTTTATCTGATTTTGGCGAAAACGAGCCTTTACATCAGACAGCCACTCTATATATCCGGTATCTGACTGAATTCCGTCTCTATATACAAAAGCTGGGATTATTTCCATTGAGATGTTATATTTTGGAGAGTTCAGATTGTTTTATTTGACAAATATAGCTATTTTTTTTGACATTGACCGTTTGATGTGATTTTTCGTTATCTTTTACCCTGAGCAATGGGCTGTTAAATAAATGAATGAAAAAAATGAGGCTGTCTAACAAGTTTAGGCGGCCTCTGTTTCTTTATGGCACAGGCAAAAAAATAAGGCTTTCATGCTGAATT
>JAIDNJ010000226.1 GCA_029063895.1 Muribaculaceae bacterium
AAGTGATATTTGGAGTAATAGACTTTTGACCCCTCTTTCCGTTTCGGAATACCGACTTTCGACACAAGGCAGTAGATGGCCGATAGGGTCATTCCATATTTTGCCTGAATATCCTCCACAGAATACCATTCGGTTATTTCCGGATTTTCCTTTCTCGCCGAAAACAGACGGTCGATGTGCGATTTGCTGAAATATGCCTTACCTCTGATGATAGTCTTCGGCACATTATTCTCAGCAACCACCTTATAGATCCATGAATCTTTCACCCCATACTTCTCACGGATGTCGGCACGGGTATAGAAGTCGGCAAGAGATTTCGATTTCTTTTCAGAGGGTTCAGCTGATGTTTTCTCTTTCGGTGCCAGAAAATCGAACATCGCCTGAATATCGGCTTTGCTGATAAGGGTCTTTCGTGCAAACCTCACAACTTTAATCTTTCCATTTCGGATATAGCGATAGATGGTCATTCTACCTATACCCAATAATTCGGCTGCTTGGGTCGGTGTAAGATATTCCTTATCGCGCCACTTAAAATTAGTCTGGGCAGTCTCTTGATTTGATAATGAGATTTTCTTTTGTCGCAGACGCTCCTTATAAGCGTGTTCTGAACATCGCTTCGAGCAGAATCGGGTGACGGTTGTTTGAGCGGTGAATTGCTTGCCACACCATTCACAGATTCTTTCAATTCTAATGTTGCTACTCATGTTATACGTGTTAATTTCGTTCATAATCGTATCGTGGCGTATCACTACGTATCATGACGTACCACTTTCTCCACCACCTTGCTGACGCATGGGGTGAAATGAGTCGCTGTCGTACAGAATCCGTACAAAATGGTGCATAAAAACGCCTAACACTGACAGTTATCAGCATTAGGCGTTCTTGAATGTATTAAGTTTTATCGTTCAGTAACAGTCAATTACCGCCAATTTAATTCATTGGTAATCAGCTAATTACTTGCCGATGCAAAATCGCTGGAAGATATTGTTTAAAATTTCCTGGGAGGATATGTCACCGGTGATTTCGCCAAGGATGGAGATGGTTTGGCGGATGTCTTGGGCGATGAGTTCTCCAGAGAGATTATCATTGATCGATTGGAGGAGGCGAGCGGTCGATTGTGATGCTTCGGTGAGGATTTGAAGATGGCGGGCGTTGGTGATGAGGATATTTTCTTGCGATTGCTCGGGATTGGCCTGTTCATCAATGATATTGGTCATGATGTCCAAAAGCGAGGATAGGTTTGTCCGGTCGGTGGCTGAGATTGCCACATAGTGTCGGGATACTTGGGATGGTAGAAGAGTTTCAATTGCTTCCTCAAGAGTTTTGGCTGCCTCCGGAGCTAAATCTGTTTTATTGAAAATAAAAATTATTGTAGGGTCATTGGGATTTTCGGCGGCATTTGTTGCAAGAGTGTTGATGAATCCGGTATCGATGCTATCGGTTGAGTCGATAACAGTCAGAATTAATTGTGCCTTACGGATAGCGTTGAGCGAACGTTCAATACCAATTTGCTCAATTTTATCGTCTGTTTCCCTGATTCCGGCTGTGTCCATCAGTCTAAACATATAGTTGCCTATTTCAATATTTTCTTCAACGATATCACGGGTTGTGCCGTGAATGTCGCTAACGATGGCTCGGTCGTCCTCAAGAATGGCATTGAGCAACGATGATTTTCCGGCATTGGTCTTACCTGCTATCGCTACTGGAATACCATCTTTGATTGCTACTCCGGTCTTAAAAGAGTTTTTAAGACGGTTGACCTCTATATCGATTTCACGAGCTGTTTCAACAAGCTGCCGACGTGAGGCAAATGTCACGTCTTCTTCTGAAAAGTCGAGTTCAAGCTCAATAAGCGATGCGAGTTGAAGCAATTTATCACGTAGCTGCGCCAATTTTCGTGTGAAGCCTCCGCGAAGTTGAGTTATGGCTATACGGTGAGCTGCGCGTGAAGATGATGATATAATGTCGGCAATAGCTTCAGCTTCAGCAAGATTTATTTTATGAGAAAGGAATGCCCTGCGAGTAAATTCTCCAGGCTGGGCAATTTTGGCGCCAGAGGTTATGAGCGAATTAATTAACTCGCGCTGAACATATCGAGATCCATGAACCGTAATTTCAACAGTATCTTCTCCTGTAAATGATTTGGGTGCGCGATAAATTGTAGCTACACCTTGGTCAAGTGGTTTTAGTTCTGAATCAAGAATAGTTCCGAGATGAGCGGTGTGAGTTGTCGCTCCGGCAAGGTCGGCACCTTTCCAAATTTTAGAAACAATTGAAATTGCGTCGGGTCCGGATATACGCGCTGTGGCAATTCCTCCGACTCCTGGTGGAGTTGAAATTGCACAAATAGTTGAGTTGCCTATTGTCATTATTCAGAGTATGAAGAGGCGTCAGAGCTGTTTGAGACTACTGATTGTTGCTGTCGGGTCGGATGATGAAAACACGTAGCTGCCGGCAACAAGAACGTCGGCTCCGGCATCACGCAAGAGGGGAGCGGTTGTCGCATTAACACCTCCGTCAATTTCAAGCAAGGGAGGATTGTCAAGATGGCTGACCATCTCACGAAGCCGTCTCATTTTCTCAATTGTCCCTTTTATAAACGATTGACCGCCAAATCCGGGGTTAACACCCATGAGCATGATTACGTCGGCATCTTCAATCACCTCTTCGATCATGACGAGTGGAGTTGCCGGATTTAAGGTGACACCGGCTTTCATTCCAGCAGCTTTGATTGCCTGAATAGAACGGTGAAGGTGTGTCGATGCTTCCTGATGAATATTCATTATTTCAGCTCCACAATCGCGTACAGCGCCTATATATCTGTCTGGGTCAACAATCATGAGATGAACATCAAGCGGTTTCTGAGCATACTTTTGAATAGCCTTGATTACAGGGAATCCAAACGAAATGTTAGGGACAAAGACGCCGTCCATAACATCAATATGAAACCAGTCGGCTTGACTTAGATTTACCATTTCGACATCACGACCAAGATTGGCAAAATCGGCCGATAGTATTGAGGGTGCTATTATCATGGGAAGATGTGTTTAGTTTTGTTTGGGTTTGTGATTGAATGCTTTAAAACCGATATATATAAGGCAGCCTCCAAGGAGTGCAAATCCGGCTATGGTGAGATATGAGTTGTATTGCTCAACTTTTTCAAATAAATCGGGGAGTGCTACAGTTTTGGCAAGCCAATAACCTAAGGACGCAAGGATTATGTTCCATGTAAGAGCGCCGAGACCTGTGAAAATCACAAATTTTAGGATGTTCATCCGGGCAAGTCCTGCCGGTATGGAAATCAGTTGGCGCACAGCCGGAATCAGTCGTCCGATAAATGTTGATATGGCACCATGGCGGTCAAAATATCGCTCGGCATTCTCTACTTTAGCACTGTCAATCATACATGCATGCCCAAACCGGCTGTTTGCAAAAGCATATACGATAGGTCGACCAACCCATAGCGACAGATAGTAGTTGATCAGAGCGCCGACGATTGCTCCAAGAGTGGCAAATCCGACTACTCCGAATATATTCATATCACTTGTCGAGCCTTGAGCAACCGCGAGA
>JAIDNJ010000227.1 GCA_029063895.1 Muribaculaceae bacterium
CTTTTGCGCTCCGAACGCTCGATCCTGCTCTTTCGATTGCCGATGCGGTATCTCAGGCGCGCGATTCGATTATGTCAGGAAAAGCGTTGAGAGCATTTGACCGTTTTGTTGAACTCAACCGCTGATGATTGTTATGGATTCGATACTTCAGAAAATTGTCGATAACAAGCGTCGCGAGGTCGAGGCATGCCGTCGGGCCGGTGTCTATGACCGGCTGGTGATTCCAGGGCGCACACCGTTGTCGTTCCGTCAGGCTCTTATCGATAGCCCGACAGGGATTATTGCTGAATTTAAACGACGTTCGCCATCAAAAGGTGAGATAAATCAAACGGCCGATGTCGCTACTGTTGTCAATGGATATAGTGTTAACGGGGCAGCGTGTTGCTCGATATTGACCGATACTCCGTTTTTTGGTGGAGCATTGACCGACCTTGCAGTTGCTCGAATGACAGTTCCCGACACTCCTTTGATTCGCAAAGAATTTATTATTGATGGTGACCAGATAAGGGAAGCGGCCGCTATCGGAGCCGATGCCGTTTTGCTGATCGCTTCGGTGCTCGATGCGCGTGAGATGGCCGAGTTTACTGCCATTGCACATGATCTCGGGCTCGAGGTGTTGTGTGAGCTTCATAATATCGGAGAACTCGACAAGTTGCCCGCCGATGCCGATATGGTGGGAATCAATAACCGTAATCTGGCGACATTTGATACCGACATCGCCCGGTCAAGCCAAATTGCCGCTATGTTGCCGTCGGCCATGGTCAAGGTTGCCGAGAGTGGTATCAGGTCGATGGAAGAGGTGACCCGTCTGCGCCGTGAAGGGTACACCGGATTTTTGATAGGCGAAACATTCATGCGTCATTCACAGCCCGCCGAGGCTCTAAAAAATTTTGTAAATGAGAAACTTTGAACAACCGCGCCATGCCGATATGCTCATAAAGATATGTGGCATGCGCTATCCCGAAAATATTGATGAAATTGCACCGTTGACGCCTATGATGATGGGATTTATATTTTATCCCGGATCTCCGCGCAATGCTACCGGTCTTGACGAGGCTGTCGTGAAAAACTTACCATCCTATATCCGTCCTGTAGCTGTGACAGTAAATCGTTCGTATGATGAGATAATGGAGCTGTGCGATAAGTATGGTTTCAAAATCGTTCAGCTTCATGGTGACGAGACACCCGAACTGTGCCGACGTTTAAAAGATGCCGGCCTGACAGTTTTCAAGGCTATCGCGGTGGGCGATTCGGTTGATAGAGACGCTTTGAAAAAATATGAAGGTGCAGTGGAATTGTTCCTTTTTGATACAAAAAGTGAAAAACACGGTGGTTCAGGCAAAAAGTTTTCATGGGACTTGCTCGAAAGCTATGACTTGGATGTGCCTTACCTGTTGAGCGGCGGCATTGGTCCGGATGATGTAGAGGCTATTGTGACAGCGATGCGACCGGGCATGGCCGGTATTGACATCAACAGCCGCTTTGAGGATGCCCCGGGCCATAAAGACCTTGGCAAACTTATAAATTTTATTGTAAAACTTAGAAGCTATAACGAAAATGAACCGACTAAAGTGCCTTTTTGGGAAAAAGAAATCTGATATACTTTCGGTATATTTCACGGCAGGATACCCGTCGCCCGATGTTTTTGAGGATACGGTCAAGGCGCTGGTTTCCCGTGGTGTCGATATGATTGAAATAGGCGTGCCTTTCTCCGACCCTATGGCCGACGGTCCTACAATTCAGGAGAGTTCGGCAAAGGCGCTTGACAAGGGGATGACCCTCGATTTGTTACTGTCAAAGGTTGCCGGTATAAGAGAATCGGCCGGTGATACTCCTTTAGTGCTTATGGGTTACCTCAATCCAATGTTGCGATATGGTATCGACCGTCTTTTCAGCCGTTGCAAAGAGGTCGGTATTGATGCGCTGATTATCCCTGACCTGCCGTTTGCCGAGTATGAGACTGAATACAAACAGCGATGCCGAGACAATGACCTGCCTATGATAATGCTGATTACACCGGCTACATCGGAAGAGCGCATCCGGTTCATTGACCGGAACTGTGACGGCTTTATCTACATGGTGTCGGTCGCTGCGACTACCGGCACTCGCGAACGTTTTGAAAAAGAACAGATCGATTACTTCAAACGAGTTAATGACATGGGACTGACCCATGAGCGGCTGATAGGATTTGGCATATCCAATCCCGAGACACTCGGGCAGGCGATGGCCTACTCGTCGGGAGCGATTATCGGTTCGCTGTTTATAAAATGTTTGACGGCAAGTCCCGACAATCCGGCTGAAGCGGTAGACCGTTTGATGAAAACAATAGGTCGTGCCGGTTAAAATTAAAAATCAAATTGGCCTTTGCCTTCCCTGATAACAACAGGCGAGGACGAATCGGTCAAATCGACGATAGTGGAGGGGAGTGTCGACAGGCACTCCCCTTCGTCAATGAAAAGGTCTATGCCTGAGTGGGCAAAATGGTCGGCGATTGCCTCGGGGAGCGTTACGTCTTCATCGGCATCGGGCCAGTCGGCAGTTGACGACAGTATAGGATTGCCGAGGGCCGAGGCAAGCTGGAGTGTGATAGGGTTGTCGGGAATACGGATTCCCACCTGATGACGTCCTTTAAATATTTTGGGAAGGGTAGTGGCTGCCGGCAGTATAAATGTATAGGGTCCGGGCAGATATTGTTTGAGAATGACAAATGCCTTGTTGTCGATGCGGGCATATACCGATGCCTGAGAGATATCGGCACACACGACCGAAAGAAAATGTTTCTTCGGGTCTATCGATTTGATGCGGCAAATGTTCTCGACTGCACGGTTGTTGAGGGCGTCACAGCCGATGGCATATAGAGTATCGGTAGGGTAGATAATGGGTTTACCGTCACGCATATCGTTGACGGCAATGTCGATATAATCATTGTTAATGCTTGTCGGAAACATTCGGAGAGTGCGCATGATCTGTCAATTTGAGGTTAGGCGATAACACGTGCTGATAGGTTGCTGCCCGATGCAAAACGTTCGAGCAGTTCGATGGCACGTTGTGAAATCTCGTCGACCGGCATTTCGTCACCATAGATGTTTATAATCATGAGCAGACGTCGGGTCGACATATCAATTTTGGTACGTTCGTTGTCACTTGTCGGTGTCCCGACACCGCCTGTCGAGTCGCGCCATACGGGCATTCCTTCGATATTGAGCTCTCCACGGCCAATCCCTTCATAGGGTTCCCCTTCGCGACCAATGCCGAGGGTGAGCGTGTCCCCGTCGATTTTATCGAGGTCAAATGCTCCGATAGAATAGCCCGATTGAAGAGACAGCAGGTTTACGAGGTCGACTATCGCATCAATACGGTAGAGGTCATTCCCTTTTACAATGCGTCGCATCAGAGCTTCCTGAGACGGACGGTAACGGTTGGGGTCCTTGCCACATTTCTTATAGCCCTCGCGGGTCGCGGCTATTCCCGGACGACGGTTGATGTCAGGAATGGCTATTGTCTCCCTGATTGAGGTCGACAGGCGGTCGATGAGTGACAGCAGTTCTTCGGGAGTCTCGCTATTAACAACGTCGCCCGTGATTACAAGCGCTTTGTAATCAGGGGCGGCGTTACGTATTTCGTCAGATATTTTTAAATTCATTTAAACTGATTTTTAATGTCGTCGGCAATAAGTTGGGGTTTGAGTCTGAGTTCTGTTAAAACTTCAGAAACATTATAGCGGTCAAGAAATTGCTTGGGTACACCGTAGTTGAGGACTTTAACTGAATCATAGTCGGCATAGAATCCGTCAATCTTCTGTCCGTAACCGCCATCGAGAATACCGCTTTCGAGCGTGACGACAAGTGTATGGTCTTTTTTGAGGTTTTCAAGCACTTCTTTGTCAAGACCCGATACATATCGCGGATTGATCACTGTCGCGTTTATTCCGCTCTCGGCGAGAATATCGGCGGCTTTGAGTGCCATGGGGAAGAAATCGCCTACACCTATAATGGCGACTTTTGAGCCCTGACGGACAATCTCGGCTCTTGGCGATGAATAATCGTCGGGGAAAGTTCGGTCGGGAGCCGATACAACACGCCCTCCCGGCATACGGATTGCGACCGGTGTTTCATGCTGGTTCATTGCCCAGTCGAGCATCGCGAGATATTCTTCCTTGCATGTAGGAGTGAGATAAATTATTCCGGGGATGTTTGAAATCAACGGTATATCAAACCATCCGAGATGAGTTACATCGTTCATGCCGGTGATTCCGGGTGCGAAAATACCAAATACGGCTGGATTGCCATTGATGGCTACATCCTGAGACAACTGGTCGTAGGCACGTTGGATAAACGATGAATAGACGCCAAAGAACGGACGCGCCCCCCCCTTGGCAAGGCCTGAGGCAGTTGAGACGGCGTCCTGCTCGGCTATACCCATGTCGATAAACTGACGTCCGGCGTGGCGGCGGCGTTCGGCATCAAATCCCATTACTGTAGGTGTACCTGCGGTGATAGCTACTACAAGGGGATCGCGACCCATAGCCTTGATGAGGTAATCACCGGTAATGGAGCTATAGTCTTCGCTTTCGTCAATTTGGAGTGGATTACCTGTCAGGCGGTCAAATGGCATTTCCCAGTGCCATTTCTCGCGGTCAATTTCAGCAGGACCATAGCCTTTGCCTTTTTGTGTATTGATGTGGACAACTATGGGATGGTCGATGTCTTTAACTTGTTTGAATGCATTGATGAGGGCTTCGATATTGTTGCCTTCCTTGACATACATATAGTCGATCCCGAATGCTTTGAACAGGTTGCACGGAGCCTGCCCGTCGGTATCGCGCAGTAGCTGAAGATTTTCATATATTCCACCGTGATTCTCGGCAATCGACATCTGGTTGTCATTTACAACAATGATGAAGTTTGAACCGAGCACAGCAGCGCTGTCGAGTCCTTCAAAGGCCTGACCGCCGCTGAGCGATCCGTCGCCGATAACGGCTATGATGTTTTCTTTGTCGCCACGGAGATCGCGGGCGCGGGCGAGTCCCGAGGCAAGGGTTATTGAAGTCGAGGTGTGGCCAATTGTAAAGAAATCGTGTGAGCTTTCGTTGGGATTGGTATACCCCGATATTGTATCAAATTTCTCAGGATCGATAAATCCATCGACACGTCCGGTGAGCATTTTGTGAACGTAGCTCTGGTGTGACACGTCATAGACGATTTTATCGACAGGAGAGTTGAAAACATAGTGCATGGCGATGGTTGCTTCGACCATACCGAGGTTGGGGCCGACGTGTCCTCCGTGGTGTGACAGTTTGAAAAGGAGCGCTTCGCGGAACTGACGTGCCACGTCTTCAAGGTCGTTGAGTGACAACCCTTTTATGTCGGCCGGAGAGTGAATTTCTTTAATATCCATTTTTAGAATCTTGAGTTATGTTTTATTTTTCACGCATGTAAATGTTGACAGGCGTACCTGTAAAGTCCCAATGCTCGCGTATCTTGTTTTCGAGATAGCGGCGATAGGGCTCCTTTACCCACTGAGGCAGGTTGCAGAAGAAGATAAATGTAGGCACGGCTGCTTCCTTGAGCATGGTGATATATTTGATTTTCACATATTTGCCTTTGTTGGCTGGTGGCGGATAGGCTGTGATGTCTTCCTGAAGAACTCGGTTGAGTTCGTTGGTTGGGATGATGCGCTTGCGGTTATGGTAGACCTCTACGGCTGTCTCGAGCACCTTGAATATGCGCTGCTTTGTGAGGGCCGACCCGAAGATGATGGGGAAGTCGACAAATGGAGCGAAGCGCTGGCGAATAGCGTTCTCAAATGTTTTGATGGCTGCCTGGGACTTATCCTCGACAAGGTCCCATTTGTTGACACATACAACAAGGCCTTTCTTATTTTTCTGGATAAGAGAGAAGATGCTTACGTCCTGGGCCTCGATACCGCGTGTGGCGTCAATCATGAGAATGCACACATCGGCTGCCTCGATAGCTCGTATCGATCGTATTACCGAGTAATACTCGATATCCTCGACAACTTTTGCTTTTTTGCGGATACCGGCGGTGTCGACAAGATAAAAGTCAAATCCAAATTTATTGTAGCGGGTGTATATTGAGTCGCGTGTCGTGCCGGCAATGTCGGTGACGATGTGACGATCTTCGCCGATAAAAGCATTGATTATTGATGATTTACCGGCGTTGGGTCGGCCAACGATAGCAAATTTTGGAATATTGTCAAGATAGTCGTTCTCGTCCTCGTCGGTCGGCGGCAGCTTTAGAACTATCTCATCAAGCAGGTCGCCGGTGCCAAAGCCGTTGACAGCCGAGATTGGGAAGGGTTCTCCAAGACCGAGCTTGTAAAATTCAGGGACATTGTAAAGCCAATCATTTGAATCTACCTTATTGGCAACCAAAATAACCGGTTTTTTGGACTTACGCAAAATTTCGGCAACGTGGTCGTCAAGGTCGGTGACACCGTTCATAGCATCGACTACAAACAAAATTTCGTCGGCCTGTTCAATTGCGAGGGCAACCTGTTTGTTGATTTCGCCTTCAAATATATCGTCAGAATTGACTACCCAACCGCCTGTGTCGACGATAGAGAAGTCTTTACCGTTCCAGTCAACCTTGCCATACTGACGGTCGCGTGTTGTGCCGGCAGTTTCGTTGACAATGGCTGTTCGTGTACGGGTCAAGCGGTTAAAAAGTGTCGATTTACCCACATTGGGGCGTCCGACGATTGCTACAAGTTGTCCCATATTAATAAAGTTGTTGAATCGTTGTTAATTAAATTTGAGAGAGGTCGGTGATTGTCACCTACAAAGTTAAGTTAATTTTTTGCGAAAAGCAAAAGTTTTTTGCAGGTTGGTGTCGGTTTTACCAAAAGTTGTGTTATTCGATGTAACCGAACGATTTCAGTTTGTTCTCTCTGTTGCGCCAGTTGGGCTCTACTTTTACAAATAGTTCAAGATAAACCCGTTTGTCAAAGAATTTCTCGATATCCTTGCGCGCATCGGTTCCGACTTTTTTGAGTTTTGAGCCTGCTTTACCGATGATGATGCCTTTTTGAGAGTCGCGCTCAACAAAGATTGTCGCCATGATGTGAATCGAGGTTTCCTGTTCTTCAAATTTCTCAACGATTACCTCGGTCGAGTAAGGTACTTCCTTGTCATAGTTGAGAAGAATTTTTTCCCTGATTATTTCAGTGACAAAGAATCGGGCCGGTTTGTCGGTGAGTGCATCCTTGCCAAAGTAGGGTGGCGAGGGGGGCAGGAGTTCGACAATACGGGTCATGATATTTGATACATTGAAATGCTCGAGTGCTGATGTGGGAAATACTTCGGCATTGGGCAATATCTCTTTCCAACGGTCGAGGAGTGCATTGAGCTCGTCCTGACTTTTTACAAGGTCGATTTTATTGACTACGAGAAGTACGGGGCTTTTTTCCTTGGCTACTTTAGCCAGGAACTCGGCATTTTTAGTGGGATCCTCAACAACATCGGTTACATATAGCAGGATGTCGGCGTCAGTGAGGGCGCCTTCCGAGAAGTTGAGCATGCTCTCCTGTAACTTATATTTTGGTGACAGTACGCCGGGAGTGTCACTGAATACGATCTGATAGTCGGGAGTGTTGACAATACCCATTATACGGTGACGTGTAGTCTGAGCTTTTGCTGTGATGATGCTTACGCGTTCGCCTACAAGGTCATTCATAAGGGTTGATTTTCCTACGTTGGGGTTACCGACAATGTTGACGAAGCCGGCTTTATGTTCTTGAGCCATAGTGATATATAAATTTTGATTTGTTTTGCTTTAAATGATTTGTATATATAAAACAAAAATAGCACCTGAAAAGATGCTATTTTTAAATAAAATTATGTTTTTATGTAAAAAAACTGGTCAGAACATTATCCCCAGACAAGGTAGAGGGCACCCCAGGTAAAACCGGCACCAAAGGCGGTGAGGATAATCTTGTCACCTTTTTTGAGACGGTCTTTATATTCGTCAAGACACAAAGGAATTGATGCGGCCGATGTGTTGCCGTAGTGCTGGATGTTGACGAGAACCTTTTCAGAGGGAACTTTGGCCGACGACGCTACAGCCTCGATGATACGGAGGTTGGCCTGGTGGGGCACAAGCCAGTCGATGGTGTCGACTGTGAGGTTGTTGCGTTTCATCACGTCTTTGGTAGAGTTGAGCATGTCGGTTACGGCGTTTTTATAAACGCTGCGGCCTTCCTGATAGAGGAAGTGGTGGCCGGCCTCGACAGTCTCGACGGTTGCAGGCATGACTGAGCCGCCGCCGCGCATAACGAGATATTCGAGTCCTTTACCGTCAACATGGAAGACGGCATCCATCACGCCGACATTCTCTTCGGTCGGTTCAACGAGAACGGCAGCGGCTCCGTCGCCAAAGAGGGGGCAGGTTGCGCGGTCGTTGTAGTTGACCATTGATGACATTTTTTCGGCACAGACAACGATGACTTTTTTGCGGAGACCCGATTTGATATATGCGGCCGCATCTTCCAGTGCTACGATAAATCCGGCACAAGCGGCCTGAATATCATAGGCATAGGCGTTTTTGAGGTGACAGCCTTCGGCGATTACCGAGCCGGTAGAGGGGAAACGGTAGTCGGGGTTAGAGGTCGCGCAAATTATGAGTTCGATATCCTCGGGGTTGGTGTTGGTGTCGGCAAGGAGTTTTTCAACAGCCTTGATGCCGAGATAAGACGAACCGGCCCCTTCGACTTTGAGGATTCGGCGTTCCTTGATACCGACACGTGTGGTGATCCACTCGTCGTTGGTGTCGACCATCTTGGAAAGCATTTCGTTGTCGAGTATGTCGTCGGGAACATAGGAAGCTATGCCCGAAATTCTGGCGTTAAGCATTTTGAGACGTTGTCTACTGAATTAGAAGAATCTATAAATAGTAAATCTCTCTCGGAAAAAGCTGCCGTGTTATTGACTCAGGGCGGCGGTTCTCCGGGAGAGTTGTGATGTGGTTGAGGTCAACTGAAAAAATTGTTGACTGCCACGGGAAAATTTATACGGCGGTATTCTTTTCGATTGCGAGGCGGCCGCGATAATAGCCACATTCTCCGCAAACGGTGTGATAGATGTGCCATGCACCGCAGTTAGGGCAAACAGCGAGTGTGGGCATTGCTGCTTTGTCGTGAGTTCTGCGTTTTGCAGTGCGGGTTTTCGATTGTTTTCGTTTAGGATGTGCCATTGTTATTTATGTTTATATATTTTTAATTGTTTTCTGAATTGTCCTGTAGTTTTTTGAGAGCGTCCCAGCGTGGGTCTGATTGTGAGGCTGTCGGTTCACCCGAGTCCATATCGTCCATCTCGTCGATGAGCTGGTTCTCGAGTTCGCTGTCGCCGTCCTCGGCCTGAGAGCGGTGCTTTTTCAAAAGCGCACTCATCGCACGATTGCACTTCCCTAACGGATGAACGTGCTTGATGGGGATAGCGAGCATGACGGTGTCATAGATGAGATAGGCCACGTTTAGATAGCTGTCGCTCTCGGGGATGACGAGCATCTCGTCTGACGAGTCGTCGTAGCTTTCACCATACTTGACAATAACATGGTAGTCGGTATCGACAGGAACGTCAAGGTTATCGAGACATCGGTCACAGAGAAGGGTGACAGTGCCGGTGACATTGAACGTCATATCATAGAAAGTTCCGTTGTAAACCACAGAAAGCACCACGTTGACATCGGCGTCACGCACTTCGGTATTTTCCATGTTTACAAAGAACTGCTTACCCAGATGATACTCAAACGTATGAGTGCCTTTGGGCAGGCTTTTGAGCATTAGCTTAAATTCTGTAAACTTTCCCACGTTGTTGAATGAACTGGTTGAAAAAACTTTGCAAAGGTATAACTTTTTTTCTGACAAATCAAATTTTTAGCTAAAAATTCGGTCAGATAATAGGTCATGCCCTTTGTTTTAACGGTTGTTCTTTAATGTTTTGAGCTTTAATGACCTTTTTATTTGGTCTTGTTGCTATTGAATGTCTTGATTTCAGACATGATAAAGCGCGCGATATGGAGGGCGGCCTCGTTACGGCATGAGGCAAAACTCGGCCAGTCGTTAAAGTCGATTATGCTGATTTTGCCGGTATCTGAGATTATGCACTCTCCTCCATAAATCTTTACATCAAGAATTGATGCGGCTTCGCTGCATATGCGCTTGAGTTCATCGGCATCAAATGGCAACTCGTCGGGGCTGCCGTTGACGGCGTCCATCACCTGTTCCGAATCGCTGTCTTTGAATATGTACATCCAGTAGAAGAACGGATCGCCGAGAATGCCGCAGAACTTGACAAGGTCACCTTCGAGATGGCGGTTGATGACGGCGCGTTTGATGCCTCGTAAAAAATATTCCTGAAGTAGTTCCTGGGCTTCTTCGGGGTGGCGTACAAAGGTGACATCCTCGTTGTGCATCGAGTGAAAATCGCCTCGCTTGATCCAGGCTTGTTCAAAGCCGTTGTTTCTGAGTGTGTCGCGTATCACCTCATTTGTGTTGACGATGATCGACTCGGGGTAGGGGATGTTGTTGGCCATGAGTATGCGTGACATACGCTCGCGGATACAGTTCTCAATACCGTACCCCGAGTTGATGACAAGGCAGCCTGCATCCTCCATTTTCTGAAGAGTCTCGACCGAGGCGCGTTCGCGGCACATGTTGATGATGATGTTCTCGGTGACGCGGCCATCGATGAGTTGCTCTTCATTGTAGACGTTGACTTCACAACCGCGTTTGCGCAGGTGCTCGGCCACCGCGTTAAAAATTGCAGTATCGCTACCGATGTGGTTCGGCGAAAAGGCGCCGGCTCTCATAACTCCGGCAATTTTGATATCGGCCATAGGGAAAGAGATTTTACTGGTAGTGCATGATGCATGGTTGATGAAAGAAACGGGAGAGAGGGAGGGGAGCGACGGCTTGGAAAAATCAGCTGTCGCCCGTAAGGTCGAGAACGACGTTGTCCTTTGACTTGTCGAAATATTGTTTGCGCAGCGGGTTGGCTGTCATCTCGTCAAAGCGGCGGCGGTTGCGGATGATGTCACAGGCTGCATAAATGGCCTGCCTCATAGATCCGGCATCGGCTACTCCTTTCCCGGCTATGTCATACGCCGTGCCGTGGTCGGGCGATGTGCGAACAAAAGGTAACCCCGATGTGATATTCACGCCTTGACCCATCGCGATGGTTTTGAAAGGAATGAGGCCCTGGTCGTGGTACATGGCCAGAACTCCGTCAAAGTGTTTGTAGGCTCCGCTTCCAAAGAAGCCGTCGGCGGCATAAGGCCCGTATGCTTCGATTTTTTTCTCGCGGGCACGTTCGATGGCAGGAATGATTACCTCTTTTTCTTCGTTGCCTATGACGCCCTCGTCGCCTGCGTGAGGATTGAGGCCGAGGACGGCTATGCGGGGACGGACTACTCCGAAGTCGCGGCGAAGAGCGCTGTTAAACTGCTCGATTTTCTCAAAAACCGAGTCGACGGTCAGCAACTGAGCTACCTTGGCTACGGGAATATGGGTTGTGACTAATGCTACGCGGAGACGTTCACATGCCAAAATCATCAGGGCTTTGTAGTCGTTCCCTGCGATAGCTTGAAGATATTCGGTGTGCCCGGGAAAATGGAAGGTCGCGCTTTGAATGTTGTGCTTGTTGATTGGCGCGGTGACGATGGCGTCAACGTTGCCGTTTTTGAGGTCGGTCATGGCGGCTTCAAGCGACGCGAGCGATGCTTGACCGGCGGCCTGGGTCTCCTGTCCCGGCTCGATTTTGAGGTCCTCGTCCACTACGTTGACGAGGTTGTAGATGTTGTCTTCAAACTGGTCTCCGGCGTTGCGTGTCACAAGCTGGAGCGCCGGCAGGTCGAGACATTTACGGTAAAATCCGGCTACGCGTCCCGAACCATAGATTACCGGTGTGATCAGGTCGAGAAGCTGAGGGTCTTCGAGCGCTTTGAGCAGCACTTCGTAACCTATGCCGTTTATATCGCCGTGGGAAAAGGCTATTTTTATTTTGTTGTTATCACTCATTTTTTTGTAAAATATCGTTGTGGATTGTATCCGCCGCCAAAATTAGTGAATTTTATTCATATTAGCAAGTAAACCGATTTTATATCGTGCAATGTGACATAACCTTTATTTGCTCATTATTAAAAAATATATTAACTTTGCGGCTGATTTAAGCGGAATACCCGCCAAATCGTATTTTTACCATAAACAATACACAAAAGAAACCTACTAAACATTCAGTATATCTCAATTATGAAGCCTACTTTATTTGTTCTTGCAGCCGGAATGGGTAGCCGTTATGGGGGTCTCAAGCAGCTTGATGGTCTGGGCCCTAACGGTGAGACTATTATGGATTACTCGATTTATGACGCCCTGAAGGCCGGATTTGGCAAGGTGGTTTTTGTTATCCGTCGTGATTTCGAGAAAGATTTCCGCGAAAAAGTTTTATCAAAATATGAGGGGCATATCCCCGTTGATGTTGTTTTTCAGTCGACCGACTCGTTGCCTGAAGGCTATGCTTGTCCTGTCGACCGGACAAAACCCTGGGGTACAAATCATGCCGTGATGATGGCCGACGGTGCTATCAAAGAGCCGTTTGCTGTTATAAATGCCGATGATTTTTATGGACGCGATGCGTTTGAGGTGATCGCAAAAGAGCTTTCGCGTGAGCACGACCGTCCCGGCGATTACTGCATGGTTGGATTCCGTGTGGGTAACACTCTGACTGAAAACGGTACCGTTGCGCGCGGTGTCTGCTCGACTAAAGATGGATTCCTTACCGGTGTTGTCGAGCGTACTTCAATTGGGTATGACGATGAGAAAAACATCGTCTTTACCGATGAGAACGGCAATGTGTGCAAGCTCGCTCCCGAGACTCCCGTGTCAATGAATATGTGGGGTTTCACACCCGACTATTTTGATTTCAGCAAAAGAGAGTTTAAAAAATTTCTTGATGCCAATATCGACAATCCAAAGGCTGAATTTTACATTCCGACCGTTGTTGATACGGTAATCAAAAATAATGAAGCGACAGTGAAGGTGCTTGACACCGATTCGCGTTGGTTCGGAGTTACTTATGCCGGCGACCGTCAAGGGGTGGTCGATAAGTTTGCCCGACTTCATCAGGATGGCGTTTATCCTTCACCGCTTTTCAAAAAATAATAACCCAAATGAATTTTATTGAAGAACTGCAATGGCGCGGTATGATTCACACCGTGATGCCAGGCGCCGAAGAAGAACTTGCAAAGGGTATGGCAACCGCCTACCTCGGAATTGACCCTACTGCCGACTCGCTCCACATCGGTCACCTCGTTGGTGTTATGATGCTCAAACATCTCCAGAATGCCGGCCACAAGCCGCTGGCATTGGTCGGTGGTGCTACCGGAATGATTGGTGACCCGTCTATGAAGAGTCAGGAACGCAAACTTATTGATGAAGAAACCCTGCGTCACAATCAGGAGGCTATTAAACGTCAGCTTGCCAAATTTCTCGATTTTGAAAGCGATAAGCCTAATGCGGCCGAGCTTGTCAACAACTATGACTGGATGAAAGATTTTTCATTCCTTGGTTTTATACGTGATATCGGCAAGCATATTACTGTCAATTACATGATGGCTAAGGATTCGGTTAAAAAACGTCTCAGCGGTGAGAGTCGTGAGGGTATGTCATTTACCGAGTTTTCTTATCAGCTCCTTCAGGGTTATGACTTCCTGAATCTCTATCGTGAGAAAAACTGTCATTTCCAGCTTGGCGGTTCTGACCAGTGGGGAAATATGACTACGGGTACCGAGCTTATACGTCGCATTGCCGGTAAGGAAGATGCCTATGCTATCACTTGTCCTCTTATCACGAAGGCTGATGGTGGTAAGTTTGGCAAAACCGAGAGCGGTAATGTTTGGCTTGATCCACGTTATACTTCTCCCTACAAGTTCTATCAGTTCTGGCTCAACGTGAGCGATGCCGATGCCGATAAGTATATCAAAATTTTCACCATGCTTCCCAAAGAGGAGATTGATGCGCTCGTTGCAGCACAGGCCGAAGATCCCGGTCAGCGTCCTCTCCAAAAGCGTTTGGCCAAGGAATTGACTACGATGGTTCACTCGGCTGCTGACTATGAGGCGGCGGTAGAAGCATCTCAGATTCTTTTCAGTAATTCGGCTGCCGAGGCGCTTCATAAGCTTGACGAGAAGACGCTTATGGATGTGTTTGACGGTGTTCCTACGTTTGAGGTGAGCCGTCAGGATGTAGTTGATGGTGTCAAACTCGCCGATCTTCTTACTGATAAGGCTGCTGTGTTCTCGTCAAAGGGAGAGTTCCGTAAGATGGTACAGCAAAACGCTCTTTCGATAAACAAGGAGAAGATTTCCGATCCGATGGCTCAGGCGTCGGTCGACATGCTGTTAAACGATAAATATATACTTGTGCAACGTGGTAAGAAAAACTATTACTTGCTCATTGTCCGCTAAAAGTATATACATTAATTAATAAATATAAAGAATCTGATGTCGTGCCTGTTTTGGGTGCGGCATCTTTTTTTAGAAGAGCGCTGGTGTAGGTAATGCTTTATTGATGATTTTTGTTTTGATGGCTGAACTAATTCAGAGGGGTGGATGTTTATAAAAAAAACAACTAACATTACATATAATAACATTTAACACGTTCAATTATGATTAGAGCAATGCTTATAGCCGGTGCCGGCGGTTTTGTAGGTACATGTGGCCGATATTTGGTGGGTAAATGGTGTTCCGGAATGTTTCATGGCGCATTTCCACTCGGTACATTTATGGTAAATGTAATAGGATGTTTTATTATCGGTCTTTTCTTTGGATTGCTTGAAAAAGCGCATGTGATGACACCCGGTGAAAATGTCCTTCTCATAACAGGTTTCTGTGGCGGATTTACCACTTTCTCGTCGTTTGCCGACGATATGTGGGTGCTCGGAAGCAAAGGCGACTGGTCTACATTTGTGCTCTATCTGGCTGCCAGCGTTATCTGCGGTGTCCTCCTCGTTTGGGCCGGTCGTGCGTTGATTCGCTAATCATTCAGTTAAAAATATATAAATCTTTCGTTCTCTGTGTGGGGAGCGAAAGATTCTTTTGTGTATGAGGCCGGGTTGATTCCGATGGCGGCGCAAGGTGGTTATGGGTGTTTTAACGAGTGTGTGAAATAAACCTAACTCCCTGAAAATAATAGTGAAAATATTTGGAAATTGAAAATTTAAGTTGTAATTTTGCAACGTTTTTCAGAGCGTCTTATGGTCGCGTTGCGTCTAATCGTTTGATTGACTGATTGTAACAAGATTATATCGCGCGTGTGAAGCAAATAAAACAACAAGATATAAACTCAAAAAACCAAGTAACAAACCAAACAAACTAAGATGCCTACTATTCAGCAATTAGTAAGAAAAGGACGTGTTGCTCTTGAGGACAAGAGCAAGTCTCCCGCACTCGATTCATGTCCCCAGCGCCGTGGCGTTTGTGTACGTGTTTACACTACTACTCCCAAAAAACCTAACTCGGCAATGCGTAAAGTTGCCCGTGTAAGACTCACAAACGGTAAGGAAGTCAACTCTTACATTCCCGGCGAAGGTCATAATCTTCAGGAGCACTCTATTGTTCTCGTTCGTGGCGGTCGTGTTAAAGACCTCCCCGGTGTGCGTTATCACATCGTTCGCGGTACTCTCGATACCAGCGGCGTGAAAGATCGCACTCAGCGTCGCTCTAAATACGGAGCAAAACGTCCCAAAGCCGGTGCTGCCAAGAAGTAATCGTAATTAATCAATTACGGTGAAGTAAGTACTTAAGCACCACGAGAATTTTTACAAATTAAGTTTTAAATCTCGTTTTTGAAAGCAGCAAGCTGCCAACGGTTGAGTAAGTGTCGGTAAGAGACCGCGCTGAAGAAGACACCAGCCAAGCCTACAAAAACAAAACAACTTTCACTCAAAATGAGAAAAGCAAAACCTAAAAAACGCGTCGTTCTGCCCGATCCGGTGTTTAATGACGTTCGTGTTTCAAAATTCGTCAATCACCTCATGTATGACGGAAAGAAAAACACCTCTTATACTATCTTCTATTCAGCTCTCGAGATAGTTAAGAACAAACTCCCCAATGAAGAACTTTCGGCTCTCGACATCTGGAAGAAAGCTCTTGAAAATGTAACTCCTACTGTTGAGGTTAAATCGCGTCGTGTCGGCGGTGCTACATTCCAGGTTCCTACCGATATCCGTCCCGACCGTAAAGAATCAATATCAATGAAAAACCTTATCCTGTATGCACGCAAGCGCGGCGGCAAAACTATGGCCGACAAGCTCGCTGCTGAAATCGTTGACGCATTCAACGAACAGGGAGGTGCCTTTAAGCGCAAAGAGGATATGCACAAGATGGCTGAGGCCAACCGCGCATTCGCTCACTTCCGCTTCTAATCATTTATCATACATTGATATTTATTCATTATTTAGAAAATGGCAAAATCTGACGAACAACTTAAATATACGCGCAATATCGGTATCATGGCCCACATCGATGCCGGTAAAACGACTACTTCTGAGCGTATTCTTTTCTATACCGGTCTTACTCACAAAATCGGTGAGGTACATGATGGTGCTGCCACCATGGACTGGATGGAACAGGAGCAGGAACGTGGTATCACTATTACATCGGCTGCTACCACTACCTTCTGGAAGTATGACGATGAAAAATATAAAATTAACCTGATTGACACTCCGGGACACGTTGACTTCACTGTTGAGGTTGAACGTTCGCTCCGTATTCTTGATGGTGCCGTAGCTACTTTCTGTGCTGTCGGTGGTGTTGAGCCTCAGTCTGAGACTGTTTGGCGCCAGGCCGATAAGTATAATGTTCCCCGTATCGGTTACGTTAATAAAATGGACCGCTCGGGTGCAAACTTCTTTGAAGTAGTACGTCAGCTTCGCGAAGTGCTCGGTGCTAATCCTTGCCCCATCCAAATTCCTATCGGTGCTGAAGAAACTTTCAAGGGTGTGGTTGACCTCATCCGCATGAAGGCAATTTTCTGGCACGACGAAACTATGGGCGCTGACTACAGCGTTGAGGATATTCCCGCCAGCCTCCGTGACGAAGCTGATGAATATCGCGATAAAATGCTTGAGAAAATCGCCGAGTATGACGATGACCTCATGGCTAAATATTTTGATGACCCTTCGACTATCACCGAGGAAGAAATCAAACGCGCTCTCCGCAATGCAACCTTGAAAATGGATATCGTTCCTATGATTTGCGGATCTTCTTTCAATACCAAAGGTGTTCAGTGTCTTAGCGACGCTGTCTGCGCTTAAAGCCCCAGCC
>JAIDNJ010000228.1 GCA_029063895.1 Muribaculaceae bacterium
CCGCGATATCGATTATGTAGTTATCACCCACCTCGACTGTGACAACGTTTGTGGTGTTTCCCAGGTTGCCCACGCCCGCCACATTCTTGTGTCGGACGAAGAAATGCAGTCGGCGCTCAGCGGAACAACATCCAACCGCATACGCTATCAATCATCGCTGTGGCGCGATGTCCCGCTGACACTTTATCAATGGAACAGCGACCGAGGGCCGTTCAACCGTTCTTATGACCTTTTTGGCGACCACTCTGTAGAACTGATAAATCTGCCCGGACACTCCGACGGAATGGTAGCTGTGAAAATCACAAATGAAGATGGAAAGTATGTATTGTTGACATCAGATGGGGCCTACTCCTCCCGTTCATGGCGTGAAATGGTTCTGCCGGGTATTTACAGCAACCGCAACGATCAGCTCAAATCATTGAGATGGATCAGAGAGCAGAGTTTGTCACCCGATTGTGTGGCATCGCTGTCAACTCACGACCCCGAAGTTGAGCCTCACACAATTGAACTTTAAGTCAATATTCTGAGCGACAATGTGATTAGCCATAAAACCGCCAAATTTTTAATATGAAATGAAAAAAAATTTGGCGGTTTCAAATAAAAGCCTTAACTTTGCATCGCAAAACCACAAAAGGTGAGAAGATGGTTCCTTGGCCGAGTGGTTAGGTACCGGTCTGCAAAACCGTTTACAGCAGTTCGAATCTGCTAGGAACCTCACGTAAGCCACGCTAATGCGTGGCTTTTTTCATGCAAGAACTACATGAATCTTAAATCAAATTTAGAACTGGATGTCTAATTGCAGTCAATAAATCCTTAATAATACCGAATTTTCCCACTTTTATTTGCATTTATCATATTTTTTACGTATCTTGCATTCAAATTAAGTTATTCTATCACATTAAACCAAAATGCTTATGAAAAAATTTCTCCTATTCTTATCATTATTTATTCTTTATCGGGTATTGCAATAGTAAGTACTAACGATTTTGGAGATCCGGGTCCCAAAACATTAGCTGGAGGAACAATACTCGCGCCAATGACAACCAGTATTTGCCTAGATTTTGCTGGGCCTCAAAAAGTTTTTTTATTTTGTAAAAACGAAAATTGCCTTGGAGCAACACTTACTATCGGTTTTCCGTTTGCCGGAACAACTAGTAACGATTCTTTTATAGTCTTACCATACAGTAAAGTTTGTAGAACTTTTTCAGTGTTTGGGCAACCTCCTATTCATTGGAGATTCTTTATCAGTACAGTATCCGATACAGCACATGTATTTTGCAATGTAAATTCCGATCCTCTTTAAACCACATTATTAACGTTTTAAACATTTTTATCATGAAAAGTTTTTCTTCTCTTATAATTGGAATAGTTATTATGACACTGATTGGATGTCAAAACAATGCGACTAACAACCTGATTGAGAATCCAAATGAAATTAATGAAGCCAACACAAAAGTAAAAGATTATGTAGATAACAACACCTACATCGATGTTGATGTACAGGCTCTCGTTAAGAAAACAACTGCGCAGGACTCCCGGTCAAATATTACCGAAGATGATAATGCTAAGATGAAGGCGGCTGTTTACCGTTTTTACAAACATGTATCAGTAAAAGACAGTCTATACATCCTTGATATTCAAGACGCATCTGAAATCAATATTTCAACAAGAGTTTTTACTGCCTTGGCCGAAAATCTAAAAGAAATGAACGATTTTATCAAACTGGCCAAAGAGAAGGGAGAAAATATTGACTTATTTATTCCCGATGAAGAGTATCTAAACTCGTTGCTCCAGTAATGTGAGATAAGATAAAAATTAGGGAGGCGATGTCTTAATTAACACTTTGACATCGCCTCCTTTTTCTATAAATTGAGAATTAGTCTAATTAAACTAAATATGACTTTTACTCCTCATTCTTGAAAATCTCCGGGAAAATTCGGTCGGTAGCTCCAATGTTCTTTTTAATGTAGTTACCGGCAATTTCACCGGCGTTGGTACGCTCTATTTCATTACCTGTCAACACTGAAAGATAGTGATGAACCAATGACTTGTCGGCACAACTAAAGGCTCCTTTAGCTGCGACTAAATCGCGGGCCTCCTTAAATTTGGAAAATTCACGACCGAATACAATGGGGATACCGTAGACGGCCGCCTCGTTAATGTTATGGATGCCGGTCCCAAATCCGCCCCCAATGTAGGCTACACGTGCATAACGGTAAAGCGACGAGAGTTTACCAAAAGAGTCGACAATAAGGCCACGGATGCGCGACGGATCACTGTTGCGCGGCGATGGTTCGTCACCAAACATTTTTTCAAACTGGGACAGATAAACGACATTGCCTTTTAGAGAATCGCGCAGCTTTTTCAAACGCTCGTCGTCAAACTCATGTGGTGCTATGATAAAAGTGATGTCGGGATTAGCATTGAGCCATTCAACATAACGCTGCTCATCTTCGGGCCAACTGCTGCCAAAAATCACATCGGCACCTTTACCTCGGTTAAACTGATCCATACCCTTTATATCGACAGTCGATTTCATAACGTCGGTCACTCGATCAAATCGGGTATCACCAGCCACGGTAACATCGGTAATATCTATATTACCAAGCAATTTAACCGAGTCATAATCCTGAACAAAGATATGAGTAAACGCTTTGAGTGCATCACGCATCATCCAACCATAATTCCTGAAAAAGATTTGACCGGGACGGAAAATCGCTGAAATAAGATAGGTCGGAATTTTGCGACGTTTTAATTCCTCAAGGTAGTTGGGCCAAATTTCATATTTGATGAAAATAGCTACCGATGGATCAAGCACATCAAGAAATTCCCTTACAGCCGACTGTTGGTCATATGGCAGAATAACAACTGCGTCAAACTT
>JAIDNJ010000229.1 GCA_029063895.1 Muribaculaceae bacterium
TTGTGGTCCCACTTGGGCTTGAACCAAGGACTCCCTGATTATGAGTCAGGTGCTCTGACCAACTGAGCTATAGGACCGTGGAAATTTTTCCGAGTGCAAAGGTAGTGTTTTATTTGATAAGTTGCAAATTTTTTTGACTTTTTGACTCAAAATGTTGTTTTTATATCTTGTGTCGGGCAATTTTTAATAGGTGAGGGGCCTGAATTCAGTGATGTAAGTCATTGATGTGATGAAATGGTAGTGGCTTAATGTCGTTTTATCATTTTGATGAGTCTTCGATATAAAACGGTCATGGTGTGTCATGATTGACAGAATGGTTTATTACAATGAAAATAGCGCTGTGCCCGATTTTGAACTGCACCCCAAAAGTTTTGTGTCCAACTTTTGGGGGTCACTTCATTTTGACACAGCGCTATTGTATGGTTAGAATCGACGTCCGCCGGGACCACCGGGGCCACGACCGGGACCGCCGGGACCACCGGGGCCAAAGTGACGGTCACGTCCCGCAGGCTCGTTACCCTTGCCAAATGTATTAAATTTGTAGGTGAGGGTAAACATGAAGTAGCGCGACAGGGTGTTATACTCGGTGTCTTCAGAATATCGGTAGTTGTAGCTGCGCGATGTGTTGTTTTGCTGGCGCAGCAGGTCATAGGCCTTAATCGAGAAGGTGGCCGATTTGTCGTGGAGGAACTGGTAGGCAATTGTCGCGTTCCACATCCACGATTTGGTGTTGAAGCCTGCCGAATAACCGCTTGTCTGGGTATAGTTGAGGTCGGTCGACAGCACGATGTTCCACGGTGTGTAGTAGGTGCCGTTAAAGCGACCGCCATAGTTGTGAACCATCTGATTGTTGGTGTTGACGGTATAGGTCGATGTTTGCAGGCGGTAGAAGGGACG
Organism: Muribaculaceae bacterium; assembly: GCA_029063895.1. Taxonomy (GTDB): domain Bacteria; phylum Bacteroidota; class Bacteroidia; order Bacteroidales; family Muribaculaceae; genus CAJUPY01. The sequence continues at coordinate 898 of JAIDNJ010000229.1, forward strand.
TATCTCAAGCTCGAGGTTGTCGGGACGGAAGGCGATGCCAAACGACTCGTTCCACATTATCGAGCGCGAGCGGTTACGCATTCCGTTGGTGAAACCTATCTGTTGGTTGACGTTTAAGAACATCATGTTGTTAAATGTCCAGGTGCGACGTTTGAAGGGGAGCGAAATCATGTTCATCAGTCGGGCGTTCCAAACACCGTTGACGTTCTCATAGGTCGTTATCTGACCCGAGGTTTCGGCGTCGGTCACTGTGTTTGACACAATCGAGTTTTGTGTCGCCGACATGTCGAGCATCACCATTATCGATCGCTGGGCCTCCTGATTGAAATCCTGGAATCGCATATTCACGTTGTGGGAGAATGTCGGTGCCAGGTCGGGGTTACCGATAACCACGCGCAGGGGATCAGAGTAGTCGGGCACGGGCTGCAACTGGGTCATTGACGGCTGGGAGCTGCGACCGCGATAGTTTATCATCATTGAGCGGGACTTTGACATCTTGTAGCGGAAGCGCATGTAGGGCGCATAGTTCCACACCCATCGCTCGGGTATAGAGCGGCGGTCGTCGAGCACATCGATGCTCTTTGACATTGACGGAACGAATGCCATACCGGCGTCGAGGTTAAAGTCTTTGGTCACTTTTTTATAGCCGATGCTGATGTTCTGGGTAAAGAAGTCGTTGCGGAACCGGTTGCTGAGTGTGTCGTTAAACACCAGGTCATCGGGATTGATTATCGGGTTCATCGGGTCGGTATAGTCGACGGGATGATCATAAACATCTTTGTCGGCATTGTTCCATCTATAGTTCATGCGGTAGGCAAATGTAAGGAAGTTGCCGTTCTTTACATTGCCGAGAGGCTCGGTCCAGGTCACGCGCGCGCTGATTGAGTTTGACCATGTGTGGTTGTCAAGATACTGATCCCATAGCGATATCGAGTCGAGCAGGAAGAGGCGGTTCCACGAGTATGAGTTCTCGTTTTCGCGTGTATTTGACAGCTGATAGTTTACCTGAACCGAGAATGAGCGTCCGCGGTGGCGTTTGAAGCTGTGGCTGTAGATGAGGTTACCGCCTATTTCATATGCTTTTCCGTGAGAGTCGGCATTGTTTATTGACCTTGTTACGGAGTCGCGGCGGGCGTTGCCGGCGCGGTTAAGTGCCTCGGACAGGCTCTCGGAGTCATTGATGTTATAGCTGAAGCGGGGACGGAAGTCAAATGTGTTAAACGAGTCGGGCTTCCATTCAATCCTGAAATCGGTGTTGAAGTTGTGACCTTTGTCATAGGCCTGGGTGAGTGCCGATTCGGTCGGGAATGAGTCGGTGAAGATGTACTCGCGCTCGCGGCGGGTATAGTTGTCGCGGCTCGAATGGGCATATCTCACGTTACCGCCAAAACGGATGATTTCCTCTTTACCAATGTTGAAGTTGACACCAAAAGTCTGAGATGTGGTGATACCGCGGTCACCGCCAAATCGGCGGAACCGGTTTCCGTTACCATCAGTAAAGCCCATATCGTTGGTATTGTTGGCTCCACCGAGGAATGTTATCTGATTGTCATTCCAAAAGCGGTTGATGTTGAATGCCGTCTGATAGCGTGAGTCGGTACCGTAACCACCCTCGACTGTTCCAAACCATCCGTTTTTCATTCCTTTCTTGACCGTGAGGTTGATGACGGTTTCGTCCTCGCCATCGTCCACGCCGGTCAAGCGAGCCAGGTCGCTCTTGCGGTCAACCACCTGCAGCTTGTCAATCATGTTGACGGGCAGATTTTTTGATGCCACTTTGGGGTCATCGCTGAAAAATTCCTTACCGTCGACAAGAATTTTTGTGACCTCCTTGCCGTTAGACGTGATTTTACCGTCAGAGTCGACCTCGACACCGGGCAATCGTTTGAGAAGGTCCTCGACTACCGCGTTGGGCTGGGTCTTGTATGAGTCGGCGTTAAACTCAATAGTGTCTTCCTTAACTGTTATAGGGGTTTTGACAGCAGTAACGACAGCTTCTTTAAGAGTGATAGACGATTCTTCAAGCGTGATTTTGCCGACGTTGACCGATTCGTTTTTGATCTCGACATTGGCAAACAACCTTTTATATCCTACATATGAATACTCGACAATGAATTTTCCTGATTTGAGACCGGAGATAGTAAATTTACCGTCAATGTTTGCGGCTCCACCTTTCACATAGGTGCTGTCTTTGGCCGATAATACCCTGACTCCGGCTTCGGGTAACGGTTCGTCGGTTTGGTCGACGATTGTACCGGTCAGGTTGTAAGCATTGATGTTTGCCGCGCTGAGCAGCAGTGGAATAATTAATAGTAATACTCGACGTATCATGTGTAGAAATGATGAATTGTAATAATGCGGACGAATGGTTTGTTTGTGATGCACTTTCGTGGTCACCTTGCTAAGACCCGCTCATGGGGCCAAAGTAAAATTGATATATTGCTAAAAAACGTTAAGCTCCAGCTGTCGCTGTTGGCTTCACTCGTTTTTTTCCTGATGGACTGTTACTTTGATAAGTTCAAGACGTGTCTCGGTTCTCTTCAGCACCTCAAACGTGAGGTTGCCCAGATTGATTTCCTCACCTTGAGCCGGTATGGTTCCGAGCGAATAAAGCAGATATCCGGCAAGAGTCTGGTAGTTGTCATCCTCGGGAATGTCGACGGGATAGGTCTCGTTGAGGTATTCAATCTCGATGCGTCCCGAAAATTCGTATGTGTCGGGCCCGGTCTGGCGTTGCACGAGGCGGGTGTGGTCATGCTCGTCCTGAATGTCTCCGAATATTTCCTCTACAAGGTCTTCAAGCGTCACCATTCCGGCGGTGCCTCCAAACTCGTCGACGATGATTGCTATCGATCGTTTCTCGGCAAGAAGGCGTTTCATCATCTTGTTGGCTTTGAGAGTCTCGGGGGCATATATCACCTCCTTGATATTGTCTTTCCACGACTTGTCGCGGTGAAACAGCTCCGACACGTGAATGTAGCCCAGAATGTTGTCGATATCCTCCTTGAAAACTATGATTTTTGATCGCCCCGATTTTGTAAACAGGGTGCTGAGCTGTTCCTCGGTCGTGTTGTCAATGTCGACGGCCACAATCTCGTTGCGCGGTATCATGCAATCGCGCAGGTGTATCTGGGAAAAATCGAGGGCGTTATGAAAAATCTTGACCTCATTTTCGATTTCATCCGACGATTTGCCCGTCTGGTCAATAGATCGTTCAAGGTATTGGTTCAGGTCACCCACCGAAAGGTATCCAAGAGGAGAGTCCGAATCCTTGATACCTGCGATTTTCATCAACATTTTTGAAATCCATGTCGTGAACATTGATATGGGATACAACAGGATGTAGATGATGTAGAGGGGGACGGCAAAAAACTTCAGCGAGTTGTTGGGATTGATACTGAATAGTGTCTTGGGGAAAAACTCGCCTGTGATGAGGATGACGCCGGTCGATATCAATGATGAAAAAATGAGAATGAGCGCGTCGCTTGAGAAATATTGCCCGAGCCACGGGTCGAGAAGAGCGGCCGCTCCCATACCATATATGACAAGAGCTATGTTGTTGCCTACCAAAATGGTAGAGATGAAAAACGACGAGTTGTTGTAGAACAGGTTCAGAATCTTTGATACAGTGCCGCCGCGTTTGATGTCGAGCTCGACCCTGACACGGTCGCCGGTCACAAACGCAATTTCTACACCCGAGAAGATTGCTGAAAATATCAGTGTGATAACTATAAGTATATACCAGGTCGTCATTGTTGATGTTAAATGTATCGCGTTTATTGAGTGTCGGTCTCGGTTGTGGTCACCGCTTCGGTCGTGGGCTTTGTCGCGGGAGCCGGTTCGGTGCCGTTTTTACGCTCGGGAACGGGGAAGATACCCGACGGGCGGTTGACCGTGTAGTCGGTCATCTGCTCGTTTGACTTGAATCCATACCCCTCGATTATGCGGTTTGACCGCTCTATATGGATAAACGAGTCGGAGTAAACCGATCGATGATTCTGATCCCAGAAAATTTGTTGAGTGAGAAACTTGTCACCCTGGGTATTTCTCATTCTCACGTTACCGTCAAGACGCCAAATCCTGCGGTTGCTGAAGTAGATAGCCGAATCACAGGTGATAGTGGCATCCACTTTCATGGCGTCGTCATATTTCTCCATGTCAAGACCGTCGGGAAATTTCCAGTATGGGTCGCTCGTGTTGTCATACATCAGCCACAGCGGGGTGGTGATGTGATAGCGGGTATATCCCGAGTCAGAGATAAGCGTCGACACGTCGCGGGTGAGCATCATGGGCATTTCGTCGGGATGCTCGAGGCTTATCATGTCGGGCTTGACCTTTTCACGGCACGAAGTGACAACAGTCGCCCCCAGAATGGCAGCGACCGTTATGACGGGCAAAAGCATCATTACCCTCAGGCGTGACGGCTTTGTGCGGCGGTTCATCTTTAATTGTTAACGCAGACGGTTCTGCCAGAACCAGAGTTCGTTGAAGTTGACACCGAGAGTGATGTAAAAATAGTTTTCCTTAACCAGCGGGTTGGGGTAGGCCTGACGGCGGCAATATTCCAGACCCAGGTTGATTGTGCTTTTTGACGATGGAGCGGGAAGGCCGAAACCGAGGGTGAGACCCTGACGTTTCACGTTGTTTATTCCCACCTTGATGTAGTCACGGTCATGATAGGCACCCACGCGATAGTTTACGCGTTGAATCCACGAACCACGGTAGTTGGGAGTGTACTGCACACCGGCTGCGATTTTCCATCGGTTGTCAAATTTTGTTCCGTCAAAACCTTCGAGCGGGGTGAATTTGACATTTTTCCACGGCTGGTAGGTATAGTCGACTTCGACCGACAAGCGGTTGTCAATGTTGAAGCTGAGACCGGCACCGATGGTGTGAGGGAGTGTATAATTCTTTCTAAGATTCATCACCTGAGTTGTGTCGGGCGAGTTTGACTCGGTGTCGATGTCATATTTTATACCGTAGGTCTTGCCGTGAAGATCCTTGCCGGGCGAATAGGTCACACCGAGAACAAAACGCTTGTCACGGGCTATGGGCAGGTTATACTGAACACCGATGTTGACATGATAGTCGCGGACCTCGACAACGCGCTCAAAAAGCGCCGACGAGCCGTTGTTGGCTATCGCAAAGTTGTCGTTGCGGGTGGTGCCAAACAGGTAACCGATATTTGCACCGACCGACAATCCTTTGACATAGGGCGGACGTATGGCGATACCTCCATAAAGCATATTGATGCCGCCTTCACCTTGATATGAATAGGCTCCGTTGGTGATCTTGTCACCAAACGAGTAGCCGGTGGTAGAGTAGGGCACAAGACCAAACGACGCTCCAAGTATCTTTCCCACCGGGAACTGGAGCGTGATATAATCGAGACCGCCACCCCAGTCCGAGGCTTTTGTGTCACCGTCCGAACCGTTGAAGTGGGTGAGGTTGACACCCATGTCAAACAGGAATGTGAGTGAGTCGATAGCGGCATATGAGGCCGGGTTCATGGCGTTGATCTGTCGGCCCGACTGCATGGCATAACCCACGCCGCCCATCGCACGCTGGGATGAAGTCGACATGTCGCGCAGAGTTCCGTATCCAAAACGGGAATAGGGCGATAAAGCATCCTGGGCTGATAGCTGGAAAACCGAGCAGGCCAGGATTAAAGCTGCCGCGGCAAAAAATCTATTTTGTTTCATTATACATTAATATGCTGTTTAAACCTATGGAAACAAGACACGGCTTTACTATGGCCTTTATTGACAGTAGCCGGGCTATGTCGTTGCCCCATCCGCCGGTAATGATCAGCTTGGTTCCTTCGGGTAATTTTGAATAATAATATGTTATCTCGGCTGCAATGCCGTGGATGGCTCCGGCTCTCATGGCCGTGTCGGTGGTGATTCCAAAGAGGGGAGTGGTACCCAGGCTCTCGACAAGCGGCAACCGGGCCGTGAACTCGTGGAGTGCCTTCAGTCTCATTCCAACCCCCGGCGCTATATTGCCTCCGATAAATTCCCCTTTGTCGGTAACGACATCATAGGTGGCTGCTGTGCCGATGTCGACAACGAGCAGATTTTTGCCGGGACAAACAGCCACGGCGCCGGCAGCGGCGGCTATGCGGTCAACACCGAGAGTGTCGGGGGTGGCATAGCTTATAGAAATTGGCATCGGGGTGGAGTTGGTCAGCCAAATTACATTTTCCTCACCAAAAGAGTCTCTGAGAATCTGTTTGAGCGGATGATTTTCATCGGCGACCGAGCACCCTATAGCTTTGGCCGGGGCATACCGTTCGATGATAGATTGGGCATCGGCATGAGAAAACTTCTGGAAAGTGTGGCGCCAGATAGCGCGTTTCCCCTCCCAGACAACAGCCTTGATAGCTGTGTTTCCACAATCTATTGTCAAGTTAGTATGCATTTCGGCGACAAATTTACTAATTCCTATTAAAATAGCGCATCAAGATTCGCTCTAAAATCGTTTCTTGTGAAAATTTAACAAAAACGAGCTTGTAGAAGTCTTGAAAAACAAAAAAGTCCTCGCGTCACTGCGAAGACTTTCTGGCGCTTCAGGATGGGCTTGAACCAACGACCCCCTGATTAACAGTCAGGTGCTCTAACCAACTGAGCTACTGAAGCAGATTTTTATATTGCAGTTGGCCCTCCGGTCAAATGCGTTGCAAAATTAGGTATTATTTTTTATCCGTGCAAATATTTTTTGAATTTTCTTCAATTTTTTTTGGGACGGGATGCAATTTTTGACTATTTAAGGCCCTTACAGCCCATAAATTTTATAAAGGTTTACTTGCTGAGCAATTTTTGGGCGTCGGGATATTCGAGCTGAATCATGGGCGTGATTGCGAGCCCGACCGGGATCGCGGTTTCGTCATAGGCTCCCGTGGGATATATTCCGGCGGCCACAACATCGGTTGAACCGTTGACAAAATATATAGTTTTGGCTCCCGATTTGCTCAGGTTTACGAGGTCGGTAATCTGTGGCTGGTTTACCGTGTAGATAACCGCACCGTTGACGGCAGTTCCGGCCTGGGCTATTGCATTGGCGACAGCTGTGTTGCCCTGACCGGCACCGGTAGTGACAACAGGCGACGAATTTTTGACAATGACGGCGCCGTCGGCGATGTTGCCGGCTGCGGCGCTTTTCTTGGCAGCCGATGTCGCCATGTCGATATAAACCATGTCGTCGGGCATAATCATGCTTACCTTGCTGATAGGAAGGACGGCTCCGGCGTTGAACGATACTGAAAATATGGTTGCCAGGATGGCTGTTAAGATGTATAATTTCTTTTTCATAATAATCTTGTTTTAATAGTTAGACTGTTTAAAGTATGATTTGTAAAGTTTGTCAGCTATATTTTTTCAATCGGGGGAAAAATGCGTCGGGAATATGCTCGATGGTGTAGGAGTCGGGAGTTCCGATTACATATATCACATCAAACTGAGGTTCGTGTGGAAGTCCGGTGGCTCTCATGTAAACGTCGGCTGCACTGACCAGCCTTGATTGCTTGGCTCGGCTTATGTCGGTTTCGGGGTTGAAATCGGGTGTCAGGCGCGTCTTGACCTCGACAAAGATAACACGGTCGCCTTTCATTGCAACCATATCGAGTTCATAATGGCCCACGCGCCAGTTGTAGTCGCGGATGGCATATCCCCGGGCGATGAGAAACTCCGATGCCCGGGCTTCGCCCCATTTTCCGTAATCGTTGTGTCGAGCCATTCGTTTACACTTTAATTTATGAACTTTTAAATGCAAAAGTAATAAAAATAGTGGAAGTTTTGTTACTTTTGCTGCCAAATCGGCATTAAGTCTGAAATGTACAATTTTTATAGGTGAACTAATTATAAATTTAGAACAATGAGAAATTTTACAAATGTAGATGATATCGGCAGTCTTCATGATGCTGTCAAGCAGGCTCTTGAAGTGAAGCAAAATAGATTTGCCTATCAGAATCTGGGTCGGAACCGCACCCTTCTGATGATTTTCTTCAACTCGTCGCTTCGTACCCGTCTCTCGACCCAGAAAGCGGCTATGAATTTGGGAATGAATACGATAGTTCTCGACGTCAATCAGGGCGCATGGAAACTTGAAACGGAACGCGGCGTGATTATGGACGGTGACAAGCCTGAACATCTTCTCGAAGCTATCCCGGTCATGGGATGTTATTGTGATGTTATCGGTGTGCGCGCTTTTGCCGGCTTCACTTCAAAAGATGACGACTACTCTGAGAAAATCATCAATCAGTTCATCCGTTATTCGGGACGTCCGGTTTTCTCGATGGAGGCCGCTACCCGTCATCCGCTCCAGTCGTTTGCCGACCTCATCACTATCGAGGAATACAAGACCGTCGCTCGTCCCAAGGTGGTGCTTACATGGGCTCCTCATCCCAAGGCTTTGCCCCAGGCTGTTCCAAACTCATTTGCCGAATGGATGAACCGCACCGATTATGATTTTGTAATTGCCAATCCCGAGGGGTATGATCTTGCTCCTCAGTTTGTTGGGAATGCCAAAGTATATCATGACCAGGACGAGGCCCTTCGCGGCGCCGACTTCGTGTATGCCAAAAACTGGTCGGCTTATGATGACCCCAACTATGGAAAAGTGTTGTCGACCGACCGCTCCTGGACAATCACAACCGAAAAAATGGCGCTTACCAACAATGCTTATTTCATGCACTGTCTGCCCGTGCGTCGCAATATGATTGTTTCGGACGATGTTATCGAAAGCGACCGCTCGATTGTCATCCCCGAGGCTGCCAACCGTGAGATATCGGCCCAGGTAGTGTTGATGAGGATACTCGAGAGTCTGTAATTTTATAGAAAAACTTAAAATACAAAGGACACAACCGTGCCGATGAAAAAAATCGACATGTTTGTGTCCTTTTTGTGTCAGATACCCCGAAATCGGTTGTAACTTTGCAGCTGAATAATTTCTAAACCATACAACTATGAATAACAACTCCAACACGACACCTTTTACAATGCGCAAGCAATGGATTGAACGACTTGAAAAAATGGGCACTATATTGAAATTCAAGTGCTTGGCCGCGGCCTATGAATATATAGTTAACCGCCGGTACACTTACGATGCCGAGCACGACCTCAACGTGAGGGAATTTCTGTGGTATGTTATCGACGACATGAAGGCTGCCGCCCGTCGCCGTGAGGTGGCCCGTCGCCGTCGTGAGGAACGGAAGAAGGCCGAAGAGCTTCGTAGACAGGCATTGCAGTGCCAAATCAAACAAAATCAATGTTTTATCGCCGATGCCGACGAATATCGCCGGTGTCCGTCCCTGTTTATTTTTGACGCATTCATGCACTATCTTCAATCGCCCGGAGGTGCATCGTTGCGTCCGAGGTTGCCCGAAGGTCAATCGTTGGCCGACATGCTTATGAAGTTCCGTCGGTGGGCTGTCGAGACATCGCGTGTAGGCGACATCTCAAAACTCAATGTTTTCAGGGATATGTTTGCCCGCAATCTCCATTGTTTTGCATGACAGCTTTGACCGCCGGCAGGATAATAGCCTCCATGACATCATAACCGGCCGGGGTGGGATGGACGCCGTCGTCGCTGTAGGCAGGATTTATAGCCCTGTCGTCGCCATGGACCATGGGTGTGTAGTAGTCGACAAACGGTATGTTGTTTTGGCGGGCATAAGTTTCTATCTTTTCATTAAGCAGGGCGATTCGGTCGGCAGCATCGGTTATTTCGGGAATCCAACCAAACGATGCCGACGGTAACACCGCCGTGAGGATTACCTTGATGCCGTTGGCTCTTGCCAGCTCGACCATCGACTTGATGTTGCCGAGGGTGATATCGACGTTAAACGGATGAGTGTTTTCGGCGCAATCGTTTGTACCGGCATTGATTACAACTATCTCGGGCGCGAGATTGATGACATCCTCGCGAAACCTGACAAGAAACTGATAGGTGGTTTGGCCGCTGATGCCGCGTCCTATAAAACCGTTGTTTTTGAAAAAGTCGGGATGACGCTGGGCCCAGAAGTAAGTAATCGAGTTGCCGAGAAAAACCACCCGGTGTTCGCCGGGAGCAGGTTGCCCGAGAGAGCGGTTGGCCTCGGCATAGCGGTCCAACCCCGCCCAGTCGCGTTTCTGGGCGCTCGCCGGTGTCAGAGACAGCAGAGTGGCAATGACGATAAAAGCTTTAAAAAAACTATTCATGATTGGGTAGATGTCTGTTCTTTTCTGCAAAACTACAAAAAAATATGCAAAAGCGGTGTATTTTGTGATTATATAAACGATTTGAGATTTTCGGGTTATGGAAAAAATGTCTAACTTTGCACATTAATTAAATAATCAAGCTCAATTACTGAACAGATGAAATCAAAAATCAGCTACTTTGACACGCGCGCAGGCAAAATCACCTTTGTGTCCCTCTCCAATGAAAAAGGTGCCTGGATAGTTTTGTCGTCGCTTGGTGCCGGCATAGTCAGTGTCAATGTCCCCGACGGTGTGGGTGTGATAGACGATGTCGTTATCGGATATGACGACCCGGCCGATTATATGGGGGACGGTCCCTGTGCCGGCAAAATTCCGGGACGTTATGCCAACCGCATAGCCAAAGGCCGTTTCACTCTTGACGGTGTTGAGTATAACCTGCCGGTCAACAATGCCTCAAATCATCTTCATGGCGGTCCCGACGGTTTCCAGAATAAAATATGGGAAGTCGAGAATGTTACCGACAGCTCGGTGACATTTGTCCATCACAGTCCTGACGGCGATTCGGGTTATCCCGGCAATCTTGACGTGAAGGCGACTTATACCTGGGACGATAACAACATGATCATGCTTACTCTCGAGGCTGTGACCGACGCCCCGACGGTGGTCAATCTCACCAACCACTCATATTTCAATCTGTCGGGCCACGACGCATCGACGGCCATGTGCCATTTGCTCAAGCTCAACGCATCGCGCTACCTGCCCACCGACAACGAGCTTATCCCGACGGGTGAGATCGCCGATGTTGCCGGCACGCCGATGGACTTTACCAAAGCCCGCATGATTGGGTCGCGTATTTCCGACGAGTTTGATGCCCTGAAATATGGCAAGGGATATGACAACTGCTGGATTGTTGACAATTATGAACCGGGCAAGATGCAACAGGTCGCCTATATTGTCGATATTGAATCGGGACGCACTCTCGACATCGCCTCCGATCAACCCGGTGTACAGGTCTATACCGGCAACTGGCTCACCGGTAGTCCGGTCGGTAAAAACGGCACTGACTATAAGGATTATGCGGCTGTCGCTGTTGAGTGTCAGGATTTTCCCGATGCACCCAACCGTCCCGGTTTCCCGTCGACAGTGCTTCGCCCCGGCGAGAAATATGAACGTCACATCAGCTTCCGTTTCGGCACGCTCATGACCGACGTAAAGTAGCGATTTACCACTGTTCAACTAACTGTAAGAAATATAAAAGTTACACTCACATATGGAAAACGAAAAGAAAAGCAATCTGACCCTTGTTCTCATCGTTATACTTGCCGTGGTTATTATTGCGGGCGGTATAGTATTTTTCACTCAGAACAAAAAGATGAACAAGGCTATCGCTCAAAACGAACAGCTTCAGCTCACCAACGAACAGCTCCAGCTCGCCAACGAGTATCAGAACCTCAACAATGAGTTTGCCCAGTATGAGAACCAGACACGTCTGCTGGCCAATGACTCGCTTGTTGAGAAGTATGCCGCTGCCAAGTCAAAGGTTGAGAAACTTCTCCAGGAGCTCAAAAACGAAAAAACAAAAAATGCCAAGCGCATCAAGCAGCTTCAGGACGAGATTGCCACGCTCAAGGGACTCCTTCGTCACTATGTGCAGCAAATCGACTCTCTTGCAAAGGAAAATCAGGGCCTCCGCAGTGAAAACGAGGAAATCAAGGACAAGAACCGTCAGCTCACCCGACGTGTCGATGCTGTTGCCCGTGATAACGCCCAGCTCACCGAGCGCATGGTGCTTGCCGAGAAACTGAACGTTACCGGAGTATCGCTCCAGGCACTCAAGGCCAATGGCAAGAACGAAAAAAATATAACCAAGGCGCGTCAGCTGCTGGTGACTTTCACTATACCTCAAAACAACTCGACTCCGGTAGGTGAGAAAGAGATTTACATGAGACTCACATCTCCCGAGGGTGACCTGCTCGGCAACGGCGGCGTGTTTACATTTGAAGGACAGCAGGTAAAATGTACGGCCCGCAAGTCAATCGAATATGCCGGCGAGGAAATAGGCGGCATCAAAATTTACTGGGACGTGAACGCCACGCTCAATCCCGGAACCTACACTGTCGAGTTGTTCTGTGATAACTACCGCATCGCATCGCGCCAGTTTACAATGAAAAAATAAATACACTGTCAAGTGATGGTATCATTCTTTGGTGACATAATCAATGAAATCAACGGTATTGAGGTGACAACGGCATCGTCGCTCTACAAGCTCGTGCTCAGCCTGCTGCTCGGCAGCATCGTAGGGTTTGAGCGCAAGCGTAAGGGACAGTCGGCCGGTGTCCGTACGTTTGCTCTGATCTCGATGGGCGCGACGCTTGCGATGATACTGTCGATTTATGTTCCCCAGGAATATCTCGGACTCAAAAACGGTGACCCGGGCCGCATCGCGGCCCAGGTGCTGTCGGGAATCGGTTTTCTCGGTGCCGGTGCAATTATCCAGATGAAAGGGTCGGTGCGCGGCCTGACTACCGCGGCCGGTATCTGGATGGTGGCTACGATAGGGCTTGCCGTTGGAGTAGGGCTTTACATGCTGTCGTTCATAGCCACTCTGCTGATAATGTTTATCCTGGTGATAATCGAGAATATCGAGCATAAAATCAATGTCGGCTCGGAGTCGCGCATCATCAGGATGAAAGTTGACGCTATCGTTGACAACATCGAAGATTACCGCCACATTCTCGGCGAGTATAACATCACGCTCATCAATGTATTTGTCGACTATAATTTTGCCGAACACTCGACAAGTCTCAATCTTGTGGTGCTTGTCAAGGAATCGACAAACTATATCTCGGTATTCAAGGATCTAAGCCGGGTGCATCCCACTACCTCAATCACGCTTGCAAATCAAATAAGTATTTAGAAACCACTCAACACCAATCATAATGTTATTAGTCAACGTGTCGACCGAAGCGGTCTCGACGATGAATGTCGAAAGTCTCATCGAGGACTTGGCGTTCATCCTGTTGTTGGGCGCCGCCGTTACTTTGTTGTTTAAGAAAATCAAACAGCCTGTTGTACTGGGTTATATTGTCGCCGGCTTTCTTGCCAGCCCCAATTTTGAACCGCTGCCGTCGGTGACTACCGAGGCCAATATCGAGTTCTGGGCCCAGATAGGTATTGTTGTCCTGTTGTTCTCGCTCGGTCTTGAGTTCAGTTTTAAAAAGCTGGTCAATGTCGGAGGCTCGGCAGTGGTGACTGCGTTGATTATCGTGATAGGAATGATGGCGACGGGCTTTGTGATAGGTCGCCTTATGGGATTTACCAATATAAACAGTCTGTTTCTGGGCGGTATGCTGTCGATGTCGTCGACCACTATCATTATCAAGGCGCTTAATGACCTCGGGTTGCAGCAAAAGAAATTTGCATCGCTCGTTTTTGCGGTGCTGATTGTCGAGGACCTTTTTGCGGTGTTGATGATGGTGATATTGTCGTCGATAGCCATTAACAACAGTGTGGAAGGTTCGGAGATGCTCATGAGTGTGGGCAAGCTCGTGTTCTTCCTGTGTATATGGTTTTTGGTGGGGGTGTTTGTGTTGCCGTCGTTCCTCAACAAGTGTCGCCGTTATCTCAACGACGAGTCGCTGCTGATAGTGTCGATGGGGCTATGCCTCGGTATGGCAGTCTTCTCGGTACTGTGCGGTTTCTCCCTCGCTCTCGGAGCCTTTGTGATGGGTTCAATACTTGCCGGTACAAGCTATGCCGAGCGCATCGAGCATGTGACGGCATCGGTCAAGGACCTGTTCGGGTCGGTGTTCTTTATATCGGTGGGTATGATGGTTCAGCCGGCTATTATCGCTGAATACTGGTCACCTATTCTGATACTATCGGGAGTTGTCATCGTTGGTATGATTATATTTGGTACGGCCGGTATGCTTGCCACAGGCCAGTCGTTGAGGGTGGCGATAGAGTCGGGATTTTCCTTGACCCAGATCGGTGAGTTTTCATTCATTATCGCTTCGCTCGGTATGTCGTTGGGAGTACTCCAGTCTACAATTTATCCTATTGTGGTGGCTGTGTCGGTAATCACCACATTCACGACACCTTATTTTATCAGACTTGCCGACCCGACATATTATCTGATAGAAAAACATTTGCCGCGTAGGTTACGCTTCCTCATAGACCGGTATGCTACATCGGCTTCGGACCGGAGTCACAGCAATCACATTTGGGTGACGCTCATAAAACGATATCTGTGGCGCATCACTCTCTATGCCATCATCCTGATAGCTATCACGCTTGTGGCTACCGGTTATGTAGAGCCGCTTATCGATAAATTTCTTCCCGATTGGAGCAAGCTCATCACGGCGGTGCTTGCTCTGACCGTCATGTCTCCGTTCCTGCTGGCGCTCTCGCTCCCTATCTCCAAGAAGGCCGAGCGCGAACTGCTCGCTCAGCGCCACTACAACTATCATGTGCCGCTGATGGTGATGTCGATTTTCCGCCTTATAGTAGTGCTGGCGTTCATCGTCAATCTGCTCACGTCGATCTACTCGTTTGCTGTCGGCCTGATTGGCGGCATCATCATCCTTTTCCTCATATTGTTTGTATTCTCGCGCCGCATCATGGAAAGTATGAGCCGCATCGAGGCCCGGTTTATCAACAATCTTAACGAGCGTGAACTGCGCAAGACCGGTAAGAACAACAGTCTTGTCAGCGACCTTCACCTTGCATACATGCATGTGGGCTATGGATGTCCGTTTGTGGGCAAACGGCTCATGGACTCGCCTTTGAGGTCGGAGTTTGGTGTGTCGGTTGTAAACATTCAGCGCGGTAGCCAGTCGATACCGGTGCCGTCGGGTGAGACTCGTCTGTTTCCGGGTGATAATATCGGGGTAATCGGTACCGATGACCAAATCCAGGCGCTCATAAATGTTGTCGAGCAGGACCGCACTCATGGCGAATCGCGCATCCCCGATTTCCGTATAGTCAATATCGAGCTTACCGACAAGTCACCGCTTATAGGTAAAAGCATCATGGAGGCTGATATCCGCCGCAACTATCATGCCCATGTCATCACATTTAAGCGAGGAGATGAGTTTGTCAACGATTTGCTCAACGAACCGATGCAGGTTGGCGATATTTTGTGGGCGGTAGGGCCTAAAGAATCGATAGACAAGATTGCCGGTAAATAAGACCCCGTTCGCCAATATTTGTTAACGCTGTGGCGGTCAAGCGTGGTGCAGATGTGTTCGCGCAGTGAGGGAGCAATGCGGTTGCATTGTGACCGAAACAAGCGGACGCAGATGCATGACGATTGGCCGTGGCGATGGTAATTTCTGCCACGGACTGCTGAAAATAAATATGACTGTGATGAACTATGGATGAAGCTGAATTAAACGAACCGTAACATAAACATTGCACATGCTGCCATCGTAATCCCTTTGGCGGTGTGAATAATCTGATCGTCGGATATTTGCAGACTGTATCAATAGCCAATCCTATCGCACACTTGCTGTCGTGGACATTTGC
>JAIDNJ010000023.1 GCA_029063895.1 Muribaculaceae bacterium
AATATTAATGTGGCTTGAATCTTCGTTTTTTGATACTAAAAAAGAGACCGTCTAACTTTGGTTGTTAGACAGCCTCTACTTGTGCAAGTCTTTACATGATGTAACTCGTACCTTTGTCCAATCCATTATTTCTTATCAAAAATTACCCGTGACTGGTAGAACGCGATATTTCGCGTCCTACCTTAATTGTTTGATTGATAGGGTGTGATACGTCATATCTTAATTGTTTGATTGACGGTATAATTGGTATGGTTTATATTATGGGAATGGACGGTTACGTCGCTATGTCAAATAAAAAAATGGTGCGCCAGCATTGACACACCATTTTATGTATATTATTACAAAAGACGCAATATTTAGCGTAGGGTTTGAGACTGTTATCAGTCGCCCATTGTCCGGAGAAGTTCGTCGTTGTCGGTGGTGCGCTCCATGCGGTCTTTGATAAATTCCATCGCCTCGATTGAGTTGCGGTCAGAGAGGAATCGGCGTAGGATCCACATGCGGCTGAGGGTTTCCTCGCGGAGAAGAAGATCGTCGCGACGGGTGCTCGAAGCCATGATGTCGACAGCGGGGAAGATTCGTTTGTTTGATAATTTGCGGTCAAGCTGCAGCTCCATGTTACCGGTTCCCTTAAATTCCTCAAAGATGACTTCGTCCATTTTTGAGCTGGTCTCGGTGAGAGCGGTAGCGATGATGGTGAGCGAGCCTCCGTTTTCGATGTTGCGTGCCGCGCCAAAGAATCGTTTGGGTTTCTGGAGGGCATTGGCGTCAACACCACCCGAAAGAATCTTGCCCGACGCAGGAGAAACCGTATTGTAGGCGCGGGCCAGTCGGGTTATAGAGTCAAGGAGGATGACTACATCGTGGCCACACTCAACCATGCGTTTGGCTTTTTCGAGAACGATACCGGCAATCTTGACGTGACGTTCGGCGGGTTCGTCAAAGGTCGAGGCTATAACCTCGGCGTTGACGCTGCGCATCATGTCGGTGACTTCTTCGGGTCGCTCGTCGATGAGAAGAATCATGATATATGTTTCGGGGTGATTCTCGGCTATAGCGTTGGCGATGTCCTTGAGCAGGAGAGTTTTACCTGTTTTGGGGGGCGCAACGATGAGTCCGCGCTGGCCTTTGCCGATGGGCGAGAACATGTCGACTACGCGAGTCGAGAGGTTGCAGCTCTTGCCGTCACAAATGTTAAACTTCTCATCGGGGAAGAGGGGAGTGAGGTGCTCAAATGTGACACGGTCACGAATGAATTCGGGCGAGCGTCCGTTGACCGAGAGCACGTTGCTCATCGGGAAATATTTGTCGCCTTCGCGCGGCGGACGAATCGTACACTCGACAACGTCACCGGTTTTGAGTCCCCACTGTTTGATTTGGGGCTGGGTAACGTAGATGTCGTCGGGTGAAGCGAGGTAGTTGTAATCGCTTGAACGGAGAAATCCAAAACCCTCGGGTGTTATTTCGAGTACACCCTGAGCCTCGATGAGATCGTCAAACATGAACGGAGCCTGACGGTCAACGTGGTTATTGCGGTTTTTCTTGTTTTTCTTGCCTTGGCCCGGGAGAGCGGTCTGCTGGGTTGTGCGTCCCGGCTCGGTCAGCGTAATCTGCTGGGGCGGGAGTGCAAACGGGTCAAAAAATTCTTCGACCGGCTCGTTTACGGGATATATTTCAACCGGTTGCTGCGGGACGGGCTGTTCTTCGGGAGCGGGTGCGAGGGGTTGATTTTCACGTTCGCGCTGGGAGCGGGGCGTGAACTGCTTGCCGTGACTGCGGGGAAAGAACGAACCGAAATCGCCATCTTTTTTAGGACGGAAATCGCGACGGACCGGCTCGGGTTGTTTCTCCTCTTTGGGGGCTGTTTCGACCGGAGTTGCCGGCTGTTGGTCAGTTACAACGTTGATATTGTCGGCATTTGAAGGAATCGGGTCTGATGCCTCTACAAGTAATCCGGCTGTCTCAGATGCTGGTTGGGCAGGAGTCTGGTCAATAATTTCAGATTCGGGATTGGACTGTTGAGCGATATCTTCACGGCGTTTGCGTCCGCGTTTTTTACGCTCGACCGGACGGTTTTCGTCAGCTTGTACAGACTGATTGCCGGCGGTCTCGGCTGGCATTTCCTCGGTCTTTTTATCCTCGGCTTGTTTAGTGTTGTTTTCCCGGTTTTTTGTTTCGGTCACCTCGCGACGTGGACGTCCGCGTTTCTTTGGCTGAGGTTTAACATCAGGTTCAGAAGGCTTTTGTGAATCGGTCGGCTGACTGTCGTTTGATGGGGTTTCGTTGTTTTGGACATCATCCGGGGTCTGTCCTTTTGCGTTTTTACGCACTTTGGGCTGCTTGACCGGTTTGGCTGTAGCGGCATGATCCTCGGCCTGCTTGTCAAGAATCTGATAAACCAGGTCGATTTTTTCTTCGGTGTTAAATTTTTTAATTCCCATTGTCTCGGCGATAAGTCGGAGAGCATCGTCTGACATGGAATTTAATTCGTCAATATTATACATAAAGTAAAGTGGATGAATTACTTTTGAATATGATGTCTTAGTGTGTTTGCTCAATTATACGGGCGCCTTGCTCAAGTGCCTGATAATTGCCGGATACACAATTGAAAATACAAATATGATAGAAATATCACTGAACGTGATGGTCAATTAATAGGTTTTCAATCCGATTAATTGCTGATATAATCCAAATTGCCTTTATCGGGCAAATTTATGATTGTCATGCATGTTTTATTGAAGATAGTAATCAAGCGCCGTAATACGCTTTAATTACCATGCAAATTTACAATCATTTATTTTTAAAAACAAATTTTCTTCGTGAAAGTTGAATCATAAATAAATCTTTATAAAAAATGAGGAGTCGATTTTGTCGGCTCCTCATTCCGGTTCGTTATATGTTATTGGTTGTTATCCACATTTTGATGCTCCACACGAGGTGCATATAAGACATCCTTCCTGATAGATAAGTGTTTCCTGTCCACAGTTGGGACATTTCTGACCTGATGCACGGGTGCCGTTTGGCAGATATTTTTTGAGGGCGCGTTCGACACCCATTTTCCAGGTATTGATCGACTCGTTGTTAAGTTCGAGACCTGAAACGAGCTTGAGAACCTGGTCGATTGGCATGCCGTAGCGCAGTACACCCGAAATCAGTTTTGCATAGTTCCAGTATTCGGGATTGAATTTGTCCGAAAGTCCTTCGATTGTGGTTTTGTAGCCTCGTTTGTTGACAAACTGGAAGTCATAGCGTTTGTTTCCGTTTTCGTCGACAGCTTTGATGATTTTACCGTGGTTGACCGATTTAGGACAGAAGATGCCGTCTTCATCATCGGCGAGTCCGGTGAAAATTTCATAGGGCGCTCCGTCGACAAGACCGACAAACGCAATCCATTTCTCCTTGTTGTTTTGGAAGCGGACAACATCGGCTTCGAGTTCGATTGGACGTTTAAGGATGTGGGGACGTATGTCGACAGGGCCGAGTTTGCTATTCTCCTTTTTTGAAGAGATGTTGATGAGCACACCCGATCGCGAACCGTCGCGGTAAACGGTACAACCCTTGCATCCCGATCGCCAGGCCTCGGCATAGAGACGCTCTACGAGGTCTTCGGTAACGTCGGCGGGCAGGTTGATAGTCACCGAGATAGAGTGGTCGACCCATTTCTGTACACGTCCCTGCATCTTGACTTTTTCAATCCAGTCAATGTCGTTTGACGTTGCTTCATAGTAGGGTGACCGGCTGATGAGCTCGTCAATATCCTCCTGGGTATATTCCTGATGCACGGGAATGTTGTTGACATTCATCCATGTGAGGAATTTTGGGTGGTAGACGATGTATTCTTCAAATGAGTCTCCGTTTTCATCAACATAGTCGACGCGCACCTTCTCGTCGCTCGGGTTGACTTTGCGGCGACGTTTATATACGGGCAGGAACACGGGTTCGATACCCGAGGTGGTCCGGGTGAGGATACTGGTCGTTCCGGTGGGGGC
>JAIDNJ010000230.1:0-4052 GCA_029063895.1 Muribaculaceae bacterium
CTGCTGAAGCCACATCAACATCATCTGAAATTCGAACAAGACGGCCTGAACATCCTCCCACTCGTGACGGCGACGACGCTCACAATCCTGCAACTTGATTTCCTGCATCGACGTGATAAACTGGAATGTCTTGTTCTGATTCTGTACCTGGCACTCAAACAACTCATAGTCAATCATCTTGCGCCGGTGAAGAAACGACCCTATCCATAGCCCGTAAACCGCTGTACCGGCCAGAAACACAGCAAATATAACACTATTGTAAATCAACAGCACAATCCCGAAAGTCACAAAACTCAAGCATGTAAATACCACATTGAGCAGCTCACCGGTCAGGAACGACTGCACCCGTCCGTGGTCACTCATGCGCTGCATCAGGTCGCCTGTCAGTTTCGTGTCAAAAAACGACATGGGCAGCTTCAGCAACTTGATAAAAAAGTCGCTCAACAGCGATATGTTGATGCGCATCGATATGTGGAGCAGCAGCCAACGCCTTATAAAATCAGTCGCCGTCCTCCCCGCCACAATCATCAGCTCGCCGAGCAAAATCAGCCATATCAGCCCTATGTCGCCATGCTTGATACCGATGTCGACCGTCGCTTGGGTCAGGAAAGGCATTATCAGCTGTAGCACGCACCCCAGAAACAGGGCCGCCACAATCTGAGCAAAATAGCGTCGGTATTGCTTCACATATCCAAGCAAAAATCGGAACGACCGCGGTTGATTCGTGTCATCGTAATTACTGTTGAATAATTTTTCAGTAGGTGTAAGCTGCATCACGATACCACACTCGTCTCCATCGTTTTTAGTGCTCAACCAGTGTTTTTCAAATTCCTTTCGTGTATAACTGACTATTCCCTTACCGGGGTCTGCAACAGTAAATGCTCTCCCGTTACGCGATATTTTATAAAGCACCACAAAATGTTTCTGATTCCAATGCAATATACACGGATGCTCTATCTCCCTAAGCTCCTCGATCGATGCTGATACTGTCATTGTTTCAAAGCCGGCCTTTCCGGCAGCTTCGGTTATTCCGAGCATTGATACCCCCGAAGTGCCCGCATGACAAAATCTTTCAAGCTGTTCGATACTGTATTTTTTTCCATAATGATGGCATATCATGGCAAGACACGCCACCCCACACTGCATGGAATCATGCTGCTTCACCCATTTATATTTCCATTGCGAGAAAAAGGGCATTATTATACAAATAATTAGGATCTACTCACTATTTCAAACTATGGTCATAATCTATTTCCTCGCGGTCATATTTTGGAACAATCTTTGTCGAGACCGATTTACTCGGAACATTAGTACCGTATGCAGCTTTAAGTAGTGCTCCCATACTTTCATGTTTAGATTTCCACCAATTATTCATATGCTTTTCACGAG
Organism: Muribaculaceae bacterium; assembly: GCA_029063895.1. Lineage (GTDB taxonomy): Bacteria > Bacteroidota > Bacteroidia > Bacteroidales > Muribaculaceae > CAJUPY01. The sequence goes on from JAIDNJ010000230.1 coordinate 1,390, forward strand.
AGACCTCTATATAGTCATCATACTCCATATACCCTATCAGTCCAATACCTGCATCACGAATCGATATGACATCAAACTCGTAATCATGTTGATTATCGTATGCTTCCAAAATCAAGCCCGGTAAGCCGTGTAATTTCCATGGACCATCCGAGACAGGAATTTCAGGCGTAAACCATGCCGTCCATTGTCTCCCTCTAAAGTCCGATGTCACCTTAATACATTCATATCCTAATATCCTTTTTGTAGAATCTGTTACAGTCCATGCAGGGATTTCTAAATCCTCTTCATACTTTTCAAATTCGAGACTAAAGTATTCATATTCCTTGCATTTTTTTTTATTGAAATCTTTATAAACATAAGACCAATAGTGTCCTGCAGGAAAATAGTCTTTGTTTCTAAAAGCTGCTGAACTTACAGCTCTATAACTCGAATAGTCCACATTCATCAATGAATCAGCCCACAACTTCCTGATACCACAATACATTGACTTATTTTTACCAATACGAAGTATTGTTTCGTCTGTTACAAATAACTGCGTGGTTGTATCTCTTATAGATTTACGACTATATACAACCTCCAGTATCGCCTCCTCGGGCTCCTTTATATACCTATTAGAAGGATTCACTGCTCCTGCAATAAACGCGGTCAAAGTCAAAAATATTAAGATTATATGTCTCATCTAAAATGTAATTGATTGATGTTTAATTGACTAAAAATGCTTTTTCCTACTCAGATCGAATGTGATATATCAGGTTCCTACCATATCTACCTGAATCCCAGCAGAGAACAAGCATAAAAAAACTTTTTGCTGCGGTAGGGACGCGATATTTCGCGTCCTGCAAACCATCACTTACCACCCTATGTTTAAGCATTTTATTTCAAACTGTGGTCATAATCTATTTCTTCGCGGTCATATTGGGGTATTCTCTTTGTTGATACAGGTTTATCTGATACCCTAATTCCATAGGCAGAATTAATCTTGGAAGCACCGCTGATATGCTTTAAACTCCACCAATTCTTCATAAATTCATCTCGCGATACTTCCGAATAATTATTATATTCCATATATCCTACTAATCCGAGACCGGATGAGCGGATTCCCTTTGCCTCAAACTCATAGTCATGTGATTTATCATACGCCTCCAGTATCAGGCCCGGCAGTCCGTGTAATTTCCATGGGCCGTCAGAAACAGGAATTTCAGGAGCGAACCACGCCGTCCACTGTCGTCCTTTAAAATCGGTCGTCGCTTTGAAACATTCATATCCAATTATATTCTTCACGGAATCAGTAATAGCCCATTCCGGTGTCTTTAATTCCTCCCTATATCTCCAATATTCCGAGGCTTCGAATACCTCGTATTCTTTATATTTCTTATTTGGGAAATCCTTATAAACATACGCCCAATAAAATCCACCTGTAAAATACTCTTTTTTTTCAAAAGATGCAATCAAAATTGGATAGTAACTTGAATAATCAACAGTTGATAATGAATCTGACCATAATTTTTTTACGCCACAATACATCGACTTATTTTTACCTATTCGAAGTATTGTGTCATCAACTCTAAAATCTGTAGTTCTTTTGGTTGTATCTCTAATTGCCATCCTACGATATAGCACTTCTATAATCGCTTCCTCCGGTTCCTTGATATACTGATTATCGGGATTCACCGCTCCTGCAATAAATCCTGTAAAAATCAAAATTGCTACGATTAAATGTCTCATCTTAAATATGTTAGATTGGTTAATACTTATTTGTATAAAGCGGCTTATTTCCAAACTTGGGTAGGACGTGATGTATCACGGCCCTACCATATCCATCTGAATCCCAGCGAAAAAAACATAAGATGCCTTCTACCGCGGTAGGGACGAGATATTTCGCGTCCTACAAGTCATCGCTATTTTTTGATCATTTCGGCAGGAAAGTGCCTCTTTTAAATTCCGGAGTAATTTAATCATTTTTCCCAATATGAACCAATGTTTTAGTTCTTTACTCCAAACTGTGGTCATAATCTATTTCTTCGCGGTCATATTTCGGAATCCTTTTAAAAGATACCGGTTTATTTGATTTTATCCCCATTATCGCTCTAACTTTCGCTCCTGTATTTTCATGTTTGGCTTTCCACCATCTTTTGAAAAACTCGTCTCGTGAAACTATTTCGTCATCGTCCCAATATTCCATATACCCCACTAAACCAAGACCGGATGAGCGGATTCCTTTTGCCTCAAACTCATAGTCATGTGATTTATCATACGCCTCCAGTATCAATCCCGGTAATCCGTGTAATTTCCATGGGCCGTCAGATATGGGAATTTCCGGAGCAAACCACGCTATCCATTGTCGTCCTTTAAAATCGGTCGTCGCCTTGATACATTCATACCCGATTATAGTCTTCACTGAATCAGTCACAATCCATACCGGCGTTTTTAATTCCTCCCTGTATTTCCAATTCCCCATATCAAAAAGATCTTTTTCTGTACAAATTTTACCTAAAAAATCTTTGTAGACATATCCTCCATAATAACCACCAAGAAATCCGGCAGCCCTCTTGTCTTTTTCATAGGTTGTCTTCCATATCGCATGGTATGCAGAACGATCCACCTTTAGAAGAGAATCCTCCCAGATTTTCTTTTCTCCACAAAACATCGATTTATTTTTACCT
>JAIDNJ010000230.1:4152-16509 GCA_029063895.1 Muribaculaceae bacterium
ATACGCAAGATGACATCATCTAAAAAGTAGCGATTATCCCTCATTGTCGTGTCCGTAATCGCCTTTCGGCTATAAACAACCTCAAGTATCGCCTCCTCCGGCTCCTTGATATACTTGTTATCAGGATTCACCGCATTTGCAATAAGTCCTGCAAAAATCAAAATTGTTACGATTAAATGTCTCATATTAAATATGTTAGATTGGTTAATACTTATTTGTATGAAGCAACTTATTCCCAAACTTGGGTAGGACGTGATGTATCACGTCCCTACCATATCTATCTGAATCCCAGCGGAAAACAAACATAAAATACTTTCTTTCGCGTCCTACAAGTCATCGCTATTTTTTGATCATTCCGGCAGGAAAGTGCCTCTTTTAAATTCCGGCGCAATTTAATCATTTTTTCCAATATGAACCAATGTTTTAGTTCTTTACTTCAAACTATGGTCATAGTCTATTTCCTCGCGGTCATATTTTGGCACCCTTTTAAATGATACCGGTTTATCTGATTTTATCCCCATTATCGCTCTAACTTTCGCTCCTGTATTTTCATGTTTGGCTTTCCACCATCTTTTGAAAAAATCATCTCTGGTCACAATCGAATAGTCCCACTTATATTCCATATACCCTACTAATCCAAGACCGGATGAGCGGATTCCTTTTGCCTCAAACTCATAGTCATGTGATTTATCATACGCTTCCAATATCAAACCGGGTAGTCCGTGCAATTTCCATGGTCCATCCGAAATAGGAATCTCAGGTGTAAACCACGCTGTCCATTGTCGTCCTTTAAAATCAGTAGTTGCCTTAAAACATTCATATCCGATTATATTCTTCACTGAATCAGTTATTGTCCACTCGGGAGTTTTTAAATCTTCTACATATTTCCAGTTTTCCATATCAAACAAATCATACTCAGTGTAGTGGTTTATTGTGAAGTCTTTATAAACGTATCCTGCATAATATCCTCCAAGAAAACCCGCGGCTCTTCTGTCTTTTTCATAGGTAGATTTCCATATTGCATGGTATGCTGAATTATCCACCTTTAGAAGTGAGTCCTCCCAAATTTTCTTTTCCCCACAAAACATCGATTTATTTTTACCTATACGCAAGATGACATCATCTAAAAAGTAGCGATTATCCCTCATTGTCGTGTCCGTAATCGCCTTTCGGCTATAAACGACCTCAAGTATCGCCTCCTCCGGCTCCTTGATATACTTGTTATCGGGATTCACCGCACTTGCAATAAGTCCAACAAAAGTAAATAATATGATGATCTTATATTTCATAAAAGAATTTAATATAAAACAAGGGATGTGCATTGGCTTGCAATCATTACCAATTGCTCACCCCTTCTAAGATTAAAAAATATACTTATATGATATTATCATAAACAATTTAAGGCTTAACGCCGGCACACTCCTCTAAGAATCTATCAATCCAGCGATCCCACCATCCGCCTTCATCACTATCGCCATCCAATTCTTCATGTTCATTAGCCTCCCTTTGAAGGTCGTCGCATTTGTCACGAACATTATCCTCACCCCCAAACAGAACCTGAAGTTCTTCAATACTTAATGTTTTCATAATTGATTTATTTTAATTAATATTATACGTCACTTGCACGCAGACGTATTCGCGCTATATGTTGTAAATTTCAAATCTGATACAATATATTTCAAGTCTCCGGGAGTGTACAATGACGACAGCAAGCGGTCATTGAGAATTATCGCAGGAAAACTTGAAATTTTTAACCTCTCTTTTGCTTGGTCAAAAAAGTCGATAATATCTCTTTTAGTTTCTTTATCGACAGGCGGTCGAGATGCATCAATCGGTTTACCTATTTTACTCCAACGACTCAAATCGGACATAAATCCGGTTTTATCCTCACTGTAACGTGATAACCAACGTTCTATCGCAGCCGTATCCGATTCCCTGACAGCACCAAGCACTATATTCCACCTGATTAAATCAGTTTTATCAAGAATGGATAAAACCTCACCGACCAACTGTCGGCAATGTTTGCAGCCGGGTGATATAACCGTAGTGATGTTAACATCAGCATGCTCGCAGCCAAGCCACATCGGCGACAGGACTGTCCCGACCAATCGACTTTCAGTCATCAATATATCCTTGCGTCGTTTCAATCTAAGCAAATCGGTCCTTACAGCAAAAGAGTCGCGTTGCCTGATACGCAGCACTGCTACATAATGCAAGGCGCATAACATCGCTACCGCAATCAGACACCACAGCAACAGCACTCTTACATTCACCATTCTCGACAATATTGTAACAAATATCACAGCTTCGGCTGCAACACACAACAATGTCACCACGCAAAGCGGACATATTTTACCGACTCTTATCTGACTATAAATTGAATATGCGGCAGTCGGGAGAAATAGCAGTACTGAAATAAAATAGGCCGTAGAAACAGCATCGATCACGCCCAGGAACAGTGATACAGCGACTAAAAACAGTTGTGAACTGAAATAAGCAAGAGAAAGGGTACTCATCTTCACGCCCATAACCGAGCTGTAAACCGACTCCTCAACACGGTTACAGTCAGCTATTGACGAGATATGACATAAACGATCAATTACTGAATTTGACTTATTGCCGATTCCAATATATTGATAGGTAGCTATTAACAGGCCTAAACAGAGAGGAATAAATAGGAATACACCATAAAATTTTAATGCAACAATCAAAACCAATAAACCCACCACCGACAAAGATAAAAACCGTCTGATTATCCCTCGATTTTTCAACGGATTGTTTTCGGCATAGATAACAACGCCGTCCCAACGCTTGTCAAGAGCTTCGAGAAGCTTAACCTCCCAGCGGTTATTAACGGGATTAAAAAGTTTTACCGAGCCCGGGACTCGAATATCACTGACTCCAATTGTCAGTGACTCATGCCCTTTATGCTTCAAGTGAAAAAGAGCGGGGCCGTTCAAATCTTCAAGTCCGTTACTGTCACAACGAGCTGCACTGGTCTCAACTCCGACATACCGCAGAGTCTCCACTACCGCCAACAGATTGGGGTAGCGGGGCGATGACTCCAGAAAAATTCTGATGTCATCAACTTTCAAGCCTCGCTTGAACATGCTGCAATATTTGTTGACAGTGCGGTACAGCATCTAAGAAATTTATTATTGGAGCCAGATATAGCCCTTATACTTTTTATCGGCAGTGGTAAACACGACCATATACTCACCTTTGTCGGCATAAAGCGCATCAAGGAACATCTGCTCGTCGCCATAGACTCCGAGACAGGTATTGCCATCGGTAGCCCATATCTCGTATGACAGGATTTCGACCTGACCTGCGACAGAAAATATCGTGACTCCGTTGACATGGCTTATGGTGCATGGGGTCAACATAGGAGCCGAGCGATGACCGCCATGTTTATCGTCATTCTTCACATTGTCATCACCGTCATCATCAACTTCAGTCAATGAAATGTCATAATCATCATCGTCATCGGCTCTCAATATCGGAGCCGACCACACAAGCATTAATGCGAAAATCAGTTTTACTATATTTTTCATCTTCATATTTTTTTTGGCAAATATAGGATGATTTTTTGGAAAACAAAGCACAAAATGCGTTCAAATATTGTTCAAAATTGCTGATTTATAGCGATTTGAACAAAATTTGAACAAAATTTACGATAAAAAGGCTCCTGATTCGCGTCCGGGGCTTGGCAATGAGAAATAAAACACCTACCTTTGTGAAAATATTTAATCATGAAAACATTCCATTTTTTCCCAATTTTATTGTTTGCACTCCTGCTGTCCTGCTCCGACTCACCAAAAGTTGACTGGGACGAGATTGACCGGCTCGTTTGTTCATCACCCCAAGAAGGCTTGCAGGAATTAGAAAAATTTCCGGTGGACAGCCTGTCAAAAGCCGATAGGGAAAGATACAATCTGCTCATGATAAAATCTCGCGACAAGCTCTTCATAACTCACACCACCGACACTGTTATTCTCGAGGTCATCGACTATTATTCAAATAATGACCGGCATCTATACCCCGAGGCATTATATTATGGCGGCCGGGTGTACAGCGATCTCGGCGACAAGCCATCGGCAATAAAATATTATCAGTCGGCGCTTAATATCCTGCCTGAAAACAATAAAAACATTGACCTGAAAAGTAATCTACTAAGCCAGATTGCTCAGGAATATCTGTTCCTAAGCCTCCACGATGAAGCCCTCTCTTATCTTGAAAAGGTTGTAAAATGTGATTCAATCAAAAATGACAGCATAAACTTGGCCTTTGACTATGACATGATTGGAGAAATATATCAGCGACAAAAAAATCCCGACAAAGCCGAACTATATTATAAAAAAGGATTGAGACACTTGGCCGATCATCATAAAAAGGATAAGTCTTTCATATTAATCTCGCTTGCAAAAGTTCAACTCCAAAAGAATAATATCGATTCTGCAAAAATACAGATTGACAAAATTATAACTGAAACAGCTGACATTGACACCGCTGACTCGCAACAAAGTGACCTGCGCAACTCGGCGTTATCTACGGCCGTCCAGACATATTACAAGACCGGCGACTTTCGCGCAGCCTACACCCATGCCCGTGAACTTGCGTTGAGCAACAGTCCTCTTAACCGACAAACCGGTTTCTACATCATCTTCAAACCTGAAGTGATGAAATATATCCCGACCGATTCATTAGTCTTTTTCATCAGGGAATATCACAAAACGCTCGAAAACCGCTATAAGGAACATGATGCCCAGCAGGTTGTAATGCAAAACTCGCGTTACAACTATGAAACACACGAACGTGAACGGCTAAAAGCCGAGTTGAGGGAACAGAAGGCTTTGGGGTGGCTTGCGATCGCTATAATCGCAGCGTTGCTATTACTGACGGCAGCACTCTATTACCGTGACCGGGAAAAGACACGCCTGATTGAGCTCCACAAGGTGGTTGAAGATATGGAGGCAATCAACAAGATAATCATGATAGACCCGGCGTCTACTAACAAAATTACTCAAAATCAATCATCCGAGTTGCGTGATGCCAAAGAACGCCTTATAGAAACATTGGTTGAAAAGGTCCAAAAGAATGAAACCGTTACCATGTCAAACGATATTGTCAACTCAGATGTAGTTATAAAACTCAAAGACGATATTACCGACGGAAATATACCTGACAACTTGCCATGGGACGAACTCAACGATGTAGTTAAACAGGCCGATCCTCAATTCGTCATCCGACTCCGGTTCTTGTCAAACGGTGAAATCACAGCCGATGAGATAAAACATTGTATGCTGATAAAATGCGGATTCACCCCGGGCGACATCTCATCGCTGCTTCATCTCAAAAAGAACACGCTCTCCTACCGCCGCAAAAAACTGTGCAAGCTCCTCTCCGACAACCGGCTCGACACTTCTCAACTCGACGATATGATAAATCTGCTGTGAGATTTTCTTTTCCAAATATCAATACTCAACTCATCCATATACATTTGCTTAAATTTCACATATTTTGTATCTTTGCATAGAATTAAGAATATTAATATGAAAGAATCTATTACAATCCGTAATGTCGGACCTTTAAAGGATATTGTCATTGATGATATTACATCTTTAACCGTATTTATAGGTCAATCAGGTTCAGGAAAAAGTATGATTATGAAAATAATTGTACTGATGCGTTATATTTTCAAACGAATTTGTATACGTTCTTTCTTAAAAAATGCGGGCATCAGCAGGTCTCCATTTAAAATATCGATAGAAACACTATTGCGCGATGATTTAAAAATTCATCTTTCAAAAAATTCTGCCGAAATAATATATACCGTACAATTTGAAAACGGAGAGACCTATTCTCTCGTTTTCAAAGAAAATAAATTAACAACGCCGGGAAGTATTTCAAATGAAGCCATCTATCTATCAAAGGAAGCATGGATTTCAGAAACCCGTAACATAATTCCGGCATGGCTCACAAATCCGGCTAATGCCAAAGGTTCTCTCGGGTTTTATTTTCATGAGACACTTTCCGATTTTACAGAAGCAACAAAACACATAAAGCACCTTAAGCTAAACTTCCTTGAAGCTCAACTCGATATAGAGGATCGTAACGGTATACCACGTTATATGTTTACAATTCCAGAGAAACATGACCCTATTGAACTTAGACATGCTTCATCAGGTATTCAAACATCGGCCCCACTGGCGTTAATTACTAAATATTTTGCCGAGGCATTCTCTTTTAAAGAAGCTAAAAGAAGATCTATATTAAGCTATCTTTATGATAGTGACCAGCTTACAGAATTTCATCCGTCCATTGAACTGAGTGAAGTTCCTACAGTGGCCAATATCTATGTAGAAGAGCCCGAATTAAGCCTTGATCCATCATCACAGGTGAGAATGCTTGATTATCTTGTTAATATTGCATTTAACACAGCAACAAATAACCTGACTCTGATGATGGCTACACATAGTCCATACCTTGTAAATGCACTGAATCTTATCATCAATCGTCCGGCCGGACAACCGGGATTACCACCAGAACGTGTATCGGTTTTTAAAGTTTTCAAAGGTCACTTAATCAATTTGAAATCAACAGCCAACAACCGATATACCGTTATCGAGACAGCTGATTTAACGGAACCAATGGAAGCGATTCTTAATGATTATATACGTCTCACCGGAGAATAATATAAACTAAGTAACAATGCAGCTTCTCCGGCAATTAATCAATATCGGCATTTTAAAGAGTACTGGCATCGGTAGTGTAGTTCAGCTTCCCGTCTCTATTTACTCAAACCCTTTTTCTTTAACTGATAAAAATGCCTGCAATCAATGTTTTAGCCGAATGACTAAACAGAATCAGGCATTTACTTGTAATCGTGAAACTTTAAACGTAAAAACACTTAATCCGGTAGCCGTTCTTTATCTTGATCCATTATTTAATTCATTAAAAATTACTGGTCTTAAAAATTGTGATTATATTATGGGCGATGCTGTAAACATGTATGCATCGCGCAAGATTGCATTTTGTGATTTAACATGTTCTGCCCCCAAATACATTAATCCAGGAGGATCAACAAAATATCCTCAAGGTAAGCGTAACTACATTTTAGAGCAAATCGAGGATACGGCCAAATGGTTAATTAGTGATCTTACGATTTATCACTGTTTGTCAACGGCAACTTGTAGACAAATTATTATCGGAATACGTCACAATAATATCCAGGTAACGTCATCTCCTGCAACCGCAATGAAAGCTTTTACACAGACTCCATCTTCAACCGCTAATTCACTTACAACAAAACAAATCATTAAATCAATATCTTTTGATATTGTTGAGATCACTTATCCCACACCTTTAGAATGGTGACATTCGTCGTTAATTTTTAAACATATCCAACACATATCCTTTCAGTCGAGCATGAGGGATATGTGGGGGCGGTGGGTATCGAGATTGAAGATGCGTCCCATGGCCGGACTGCTGAAAATTATCGAACAGAGGACCGACGGGGTAACGTCGAGGTCGAGACGACCGGTATAGCCGTCATTGATGACCACCTCGCCGCGATCGATCACATATATATGGGAATTGGTGGGTAAATCTCTATCGTGTACTCTGATTTTCATTTTCATGGACGGGTCGGCAGCGGCCATTGACTTGAGCACGCCGGCCACATTGATTATGCGCATCATGGCCCGCGACTCTATGGGTCCGGTCCAGGAGTCAGATGCAGGCGCAATCACCGTCGCCGACATGCCGGGATAGGTTTCCATCACAACCGACATTGCCGCCGCCTCGGCATCGGGGTCGGCTGCCAGAAGCTCACGCACGACAACCCGTCCACCCGAAACGACCGCAAAGACAACCGCTTTTACAAGCCCGCTGACAACGTCACGCAACGCAAAAGCCAGACCGTTGTCCATCCGGTTGTCTTCGATAATGTTGAGATAGTCGTCATATGAATGAATCACTACGGGGCTCCTCATCTCGTTAAAGGCAGCAAACGCATCATAGACCTCATGGACGGCGATATTGTCTATGCGGTCATAACTGCCTTCATATGTAAAATCATGGGCCGACGTGTAGCGCATCTCCCTGATGTAGAAAACGGTCGAGAATCCAAACCGGCTATAGTAGTCATAGAGCCAGCGGTGGGCCGGAATGAGGGCGCAGAAATAGTCGCCGCGATCATAGGCAAACACCAACGTGTCGGCAAGCAGACGCGCCATGTAGCCCTGACCGCGATAGGCCTTGCGGGTGGCAGCTCCGGCTATATATCCCATCGGAACTTTTGTTCCGGCAAAATTCATCTGATATTGCTGAAGAAGCAGAGAGGTGACAATCTTTCCCGTTGGGTCACATCCCACCCGGGCATCCTCCTCGCGGTAAACACGGTTGAAATACATCTCGACATAGTCGGCCGAGTCACTGAATGATTCCCTATATATACTTTTTACATCTTTTATCTTGTCCATGAGCATGGTAATTTTTTCGGGGTTGAAACGTTGTTGTTATATAATTTAAACGCTTGCCCCGCGATAAAAGTTGTAAATCAGTCGGCAATTCTTACTTCCGACAAATCGATGATGCCGTTGACTATCGCATAAATCGTTAGACCGGCAGCCGAGTGGACATCAAGTTTGGTCCCTATATTGCGCCTATGGGTGGTGACGGTGTGAATCGACAGGCACAGTTTGTCGGCGATCTCCTTGTTGGACATGCCCCGGGCTATGCAGCTTATTATTTCTTTTTCGCGTTGGGTAAGCTCGACCTTGTCGGTATCGTCGTGCCGGTTCAACGGCTCGGGATCGCTGTCGGGAATATTGTTTTCGAGTTTCTGCACCACGGGTACAAACAGATTGTCTTCAACGCGGCAATGGGACAGCAGGTCGTTTTCACACGTAACGATATCATACAGTACCGAGTTGAGCATATTGCCCGAAACACCGCCATAGTGACAGATGAAGACCTCCTTCAGTTCATTGAGTTTTGAGGCGATGGGTCTATGATTGGCAAGGAAACGGCTTATGCGGAAATTGCCCGGTAGGCGTCCCGACATCAGGTTTTCCACATAGGTGAACACATACTTGTCCTCATAGGCCATGTGACGGCGCACCTCCCCTACATAATCGTCATAGAACTTGAGAAGCAACAATGAGATCTCGGCCGACGCATTACCGGTCGAGAGCGCGTCGATCAGCTTGCGACGTATGTCGGGTAGATAAAAATCGAGAAAAAAGTTGTGGGCCTGCTTGAGATAACCTATAAGAGACGACGGCTTGACATCTTCGATATTGTATTTATAGCCCGAGATGAAATTTGCAACGGCAAGAAACGTAGGGCAATCGACTCCGCGTTGTTCACATACCTCGCCCACCGTAGCGTCTCCAAAACCGAGAGCAATACCAAAACGGCTGAGTACCATCAGCAACTGTGTGTTGTCGGCGATTACGCTTCTCATTTTATCAGACTTGTTATAACCCTTGGGGACGTTCGGTTGTGATTGGTGTTGCATATGTGATTTTTTTTGAGCTGTAAAAATATTAAATTTAAGAGTGGGAACATATACCTGAATTCAGGTATTTTTTAACTTTACCATAATCCCGAATACCGATATCATGGTATAATCTTATCCATATCATAGGTCACATTCCACAAAAAGAGTGGATGTGGCGGCATCGATGTACCAGCCATGCAGCGGTCACGACCGGCAATGATATTTTTAAAACCTGCAATATCGGTTTTATGACGGCCCACATCGACAAGCGTACCCACAACCGCCCTTACCATATTGCGCAGAAAACGGTCGGCTCTGATTTCAAAATATCGGCACCCCGGTTGGTCCATCTCCACCCATATTGCGCGCGTCACCTTGCATATGTTTGTTTTCGCGTCGGAATGAAGTTTGGCAAACGACGTGAAGTCATCGACATCGAGCAACATACCGGCAGCCTCGTTCATCAGGTCGTAATCGAGGGGATGACGGCTGTTCCAGCTCAGGTTATCGATAAACGGCGACTTGAAATCATGGACAAAATAACGGTAGGTGCGCCATGTGGCGTCAAAACGGGCATGGGCGTCGTCCCTCACCCTGAAAATATCATAGACGGCAATATCGGGCCCCAGAAGACTGTTGAGACTGCGCAGAAAACGCTGCAGGTCGGCTGTAGGGTCGGTTTCGCTGTCAAAATGGGCATACATCATGGCGGCATTGACGCCTGTATCAGTACGTCCGGCACCAACAATCGGTGTCGGACGTCTGAATATCATCGAGAGAGCTTTTTCTATCGTTTCCTGGACACTTGTGTCGTTTGGCTGAATCTGCCATCCGTGAAAGCGCGCTCCGTTATAGGCAAGTCTTAGGAAAAACCTCATCGGCTGTTTTAGGCTTATTTTTCGAGATAAGTGTAACCATACAGTCCCGAGCGGTAATTGCTCAGGAACTCGCGGCCCTCCTCGGGAGTGATAATACCCGATTTCATCGACGCGGTCACCCATGTCTCGACATTGCGCACGAGCTTTTTGGGATTGAACTGAACGTAGTCAAGGACATCGGCCACCGACTCGCCGTCGATAATCTGGTCAATCTCATATCGGTCGGGGTAAACGCTGATGTGGACAGCATTTGTGTCGCCAAAAAGATTGTGCATGTCACCGAGAATTTCCTGATAAGCTCCCACAAGGAACACGCCGAGATAATAGGGCTCATTGGCCTTGACAGGATGAACCGGCAGCGAATTGGTCGCGCCATGCTCCGAAATGAAGTTGTTGATTTTACCGTCCGAGTCACAGGTGATGTCCTGAATGGTAGCCGTGCGGGTAGGTTTCTCGTCAAGACGCGATATAGGGATGATGGGGAATATCTGGTCGATGGCCCATGAGTCGGGCAACGACTGGAACAGCGAGAAGTTGCAGAAATATTTATCGGGAATCATCTTGCCTATTTTGCGGAGCTCCTCGGGCGGATGTTTCATTGAGCCGGCAATCTCACCGACCTCGCGTGCGATTGACCAGAACAGTTTTTCCATCATCGCTCTCGAACGCAGGTCAAAAAGACCGAGGCTGAAAAGGTCGAGCGCCTCCTCGCGTATCTGCAACGCATCGTGCCAGCTCTCGAACAGGCGCTGCTGGTCGAGTTTGTCCCATATCTCATAGAGTTCGCGCACAAGTTCGTGGTCTTCGGGTGAAACCTCCTCATTGTCTTTCCACATGGGTAGACTGGTTGTTTCAAGCACCTCAAAAATGAGGATTGAGTGATGGGCTGTAAGCGACCGGCCGCTCTCGTTGATGATATTGGGCTGTTTGAGTCCGTTTTTCTCACATGCGTCGACCAGCGTATAGACAGCATCGTTGGCATACTCCTGAATCGAGTAGTTCATCGAGCTTTCGTTGGCCGAGTTGCGTGTTCCGTCATAATCGACACCGAGACCGCCGCCTATGTCGACAAAATCGATATTGAAGCCCATCTTTGACAGCTGGACGTAGAACTGCATAGCCTCACGGAGGGCATTTTTGATTCGGCGTATTTTGGTAATCTGGCTTCCGATGTGAAAATGAATCAGTTTGAGCGACGACATCAGGTCTCTTTTTTTCAGGAAATCGAGAGCATAGAGCAGCTCGCTTGAGTTGAGACCGAATTTTGACTGGTCACCGCCCGATTCTTCCCATTTGCCCGAACCCGAGCTCGAAATCTTGATGCGGATACCGATATTCGGGGTAATCTTGAGACGTTTGGCGATATCGGCTATCATGTGGAGCTCGTTGAGTTTTTCTACAACGAGAAAAATGCGGCGACCCATCTTCTGGGCAAGAAGAGCGAGCTCGATATAATTGGCATCCTTATATCCGTTGCAAATAATAAGGGCGTTGGCGGCGATATTGGTGGCAAGAACAGCATGAAGCTCGGGCTTTGAACCCGCTTCAAGACCAATGTTAAATTTCTTGCCATGGGCAACAATCTCCTCGACCACCTGTCTCATCTGGTTGACTTTGATGGGATAGATGACAAAATTCTCACCTGAATAATTATACTGTTTTGAAGCATTTTTGAAACACTTCGAAATTTTCTCAACACGATTGTCAAGAATATCGGGGAAACGCAAGAGAACGGGAGCCGTGATGTCACGCACCTGAAGCTCGTCCATTATTTCCTTTAGGTCAACCGTGGCATAGCCTTCACGGGGTGTCACGGTCACATGACCTTTACTGTTGATAGAGAAGTACTGTCGCCCCCAGCCGTTTATGTTATACAGCTCGGCACTGTCTTCTATACGCCATTTTCTGATGGGCACCTATCAAAATGTTTTTAAATGAAAATTTAATCTGATTAGTGGGATTGTGGACGAAGTC
>JAIDNJ010000231.1 GCA_029063895.1 Muribaculaceae bacterium
CGTCGGCCGCGGCAGCTGGGTATCAGAGACAGCCAGTTTATCGGAAATAATAACGCTTGATACTGTATGTAAAAACTATTGTGCCTCCAATAGCTGCACATCTGATATAAACTTTCAAACGGAAATGAACTGCATTCGGAGAGTATTATATTATTCATTATCAAAATATACCCTTAAATCTTTGTTTAAATTTATATTATCAGGAGATTATCTTCATCGTCCATACAATATCAGACGATTCGCAATTATTATGCTCAAACATTTCAAACAGAGCATTATCCCAGCTATGGTATAATTGGCCATGAGGTATAATATTATAATTCTCTTCTTATTATTTTTCTGTTTTCCAATAAGTGGAGCATTAAATTCTGCTTATCTCGCAATTTGCATAGCGATTGGAGACATATTAATTTACAATAAAACTTCCCGATTATTTTTCTTATTTAAAATTACTTATATAAAAAACCTCCTATTAGCAACCTGTCTAATCACAGTCTTAGCTGCATTATGGACCTTGATAATCGGTGCTAAAGATTTTTCGCTAACGGCAGCATTCTTTTCTGTACTAATTGGAATAATTAGCCTGACAATAGTTCTAGCATCACTCCATATAAATAATTTAGAAATTGACACAATTGAAGAAATATGTGTCAATGTATTTGTTCTACAATCACTTATATCCATTGCTGCATTTATTTTACCAACTTTTCGCGAAATTGTTCATCATTTTCAATTTAGTAATGAAGCAGAACAAGCAGAAATGGCTTATAGTGGTTTTAGGGGCTTGGCAATTTCCGGACGTTTATATTTTGAATTTGCTGCAACGTGCGGTCTTATCGTTTTCGTGCAATTCAAACGAATAGTAAATATGAAAAGTCCCAATTACTTCGAATTCGTTAAATTATTTTTATTAATCATATGTGGTTTTTTTGCAGGTAGAACCTCACTAATTGGCATTGGATTTGGATTGACATATTTATTGTTTTCACATAAAGAGATAGCAGATAAATTTGCTTTCATATGGCGGCTGATAATTATGATAATGGCGCTAATAGTATCCGCGGTTCTACTACTTCCTGGTACAATTATAGAATTTGTAACGGAACACTTTTTACCGTGGGTTTTTGATCTCTTTATTAAATACTTTGAAACAGGTAGCACAGAAAGCAGCCATTCCTTCACTATGCTTAATGAGATGTATAAAAATGTCACAATTACATCTGATGAATGGATTTATGGAAGTGGATACTTTATGAGTCCTAATGGAATAGGGTATTATAAAAGTGTAGATGGAGGTTATATTAGACATCTCCTATATTGGGGAATAATAGGATCGATAATAAATATTTGGTATGGCCTGATTTATTTTTTTAAACCAATAAAACTGTCTGCTAATTATAATAATCGTCTTTATATATTTCTTGCTCTTGTATATACTTTTTTTGTACACTATAAAGGGGACTTAGCGTCAACATCAAGATTTTATCACGTTATACTGATATGTCTCTTGCTCCCATATGTATTAGTCAACAAACCATATTATTTTAAATATTATAAATGTGGAAGAAATAGATATTGTCCTGCCGTGGGTCGATGATACAGATCCAGAATGGAAGCTGGAGCGCGAGAAGTATATATCATCATTCACTGAGAAGCGCAAGAATCTCGCACATTACTTTCGAGACTGGGATACTCTTAGATATGTATTTCGAGGCATTGAAAAAAATATGCCATGGATACGTTATGTACATTTCATTACATGTGGACATCTCCCTTCGTGGCTAAATAGTGAACATCCCCAAATTAAAATTCATATACATAAGGACTTCTTTAGTCGCGAATCTGTACTTCCGACGTTCAGTTCACATCCAATCGAGATGAATTTGAGTTATATACCGGATCTTGCAGAGAAATTCGTATACTTTAATGATGATACTCTCGTGGTCAAAAAAATTACCCCAGAACGTTTTTTCCGAGATAATCGATTGGTAGATTATTTAGTGCTCGATCTCCCAAGATATGGTTGGATTTATGACCATATACGAATAAAAGATTCATACGGCTATATATGCAAGAATGATATCGATTTGGTAAATGAAAAATATCCTCTATGCAATTTAGCTAAGCAAAAGCCCGGATTGTTCTTCGATGAATCCTACTCACGCGCCGATCGTCTCCGTAATAAAGTATTTACTACACTAAACTATTACAAGTGGATTAAACTAAACCATAATCCACAGGCATTTTTGCTTTCATCGGTAAACGAATGTGTAGATGATTTTAAAGATAAGATAGACCAAACATCAAAAAATCGTTTTCGTACTTCAGATGATGTGAATCAGTATCTATATCGATTTTATAATTTGTTTCGAGGAAATTTTATTCCACATTATTTCAATGATGATTTTTGTTTGGTTCTTTCGTCAGTAAAGCGCTACAAAAGAGAGCGAGAGAATTTATTTCGTAAAACGTTTATCTGTGTTAACGATAGTCCATTTCTTGAAGCAGATGAATATCCCGAGCTTAAGGAATTAGTTGATAAAGACTTATCGAATCTATTCCCCTCTAAATCCAGTTTTGAAGTCTAAAATGAGACCATTTTCAGTACTTATATCAGTTTATAAAAACGATAATCCGGTCTATATCAGAAATGCAATTGAAAGCATCTCGATAAAACAGACGTTCAAGCCGTCCGAGGTTATTCTGGTTGTAGATGGCCCTGTTGGATCGAAAATTAATCAAGTCTTGACTGAGCTTAGTGAAAAAATCCATTATCTAAAAATTATTCGATTAGAAAAGAATATGGGTTTAGGGCATGCTCTGAATATCGGATTATCCCATACAAGTTATGAATTTGTGGCACGAATGGATTCTGATGATATCGCCACACCTTTTAGATGTGAGAAACAAATTAAATATTTGAGTAACAACAAGGATATTTCTATTGTTGGGGGACAGATTACAGAGTTTATCGGAGAAGAATCTAATATAGTAAGTAAGCGTATAGTACCATGCGATTCGAAAGATATTGAGGAGTATATAAAATCAAGGTGCCCTTTTAATCATATGACTATTATGGCCAGAAAAAGTAAAATTTTAGAGGTCGGCAACTATCAGGAATTACATTTCAATGAGGATTATTATCTCTGGATTAGAATGTATGAACAGGGGTGTAAATTCGCTAACTTGCCTGACACATTGGTAAATGTCAGAGTAGGTAAAGAAATGTATGCACGTCGAGGTGGATGGAAGTATTTCAAAAGTGAGAAGTGGTTGCAGGATTATATGCTGAAAAAGCACATTATCAATCTTCCTCGATACTGCTACAATGTGCTGGGACGTTTTGGAGTTCAGGTTTTACTGCCAACAAAAGTACGAGGATTAATTTTCAAGACATTATTCAGAAAATCATGACTTTGAAATATATCTTTGACCGATTTTTGGCACTTGTTGGGCTATTAGCTTTGTGGCCTGTACTTTTAGTTGTGGCATTGCTTATCAAAATAAAGATGCCGGGAGGACCAGTGATTTTTAAGCAGAAACGAGTTGGCCGGAATGGAAAACTTTTTACAATGTATAAGTTCCGGTCGATGACAGTCGGACACGGGGGATCTTCCGTTTCTGTCGCTGGTGAAAGTCGCATTACACCACTCGGTGCCAAACTCCGTAAATATAAACTTGATGAGCTGCCTGAATTGTGGAATGTACTTATCGGTGATATGAGTTTTGTTGGTCCACGCCCTGATGTTCCAGGCTATGCAGACCAGTTAAAAGGAGAAGAAAGAGATGTTTTAAAACTCAGGCCAGGCATTACAGGACCGGCTTCACTAAAATATCGCAACGAAGAAGAATTATTGGCAGAGCAATCTGATCCTCAGAAATATAATGATGAAGTAATTTTCCCTGACAAAGTTAGGATAAACAGATATTACCTTCATCATTACTCTTTTACAAAGGATATTCAAATGATTTTCTGCACTGTTCTTGGTCACAGAATGAAATACGCAAACGAAATAATTTAAAAGATATGCGAGAAAGAATTTATCTTTGTCTGGCCCACATGAGCGGCAGGGAGATGGATTTTATAAAGGAGGCGTTTGATACCAATTGGGTTGTACCGATGGGGCCGAACGTCAATGGTTTCGAGAAGGATCTCGAAATGTTCGTAAATAACCGAGTGAATGAGTCCACGCTTGACAAAAAGGTGGTTTGTCTAAGTGCGGGTACTGCTGCAGTACATCTTGCGCTGATTGCCTGCGGCGTTGGCCCTGGCGATGAAGTGCTGGTGCAATCGTTCACGTTCTGCGCGTCGAGCCATCCCATCACTTATCTTGGCGCGACGCCGGTGTTCATTGATTCCGAAAAGAGTCGTGGAATATGGACCCCGACTTACTCGAAGAGGCCATTAAAGACCGTATTGCGAAGATCGGGAAGAAACCAAAAGCGATTATTCCGGTTGCTCTCTATGGTATGCCATATCAAATTGATCGAATATTGGAGATTGCAAATCGTTATGGCATCCCGGTCATCGAGGATGCTGCCGAAGGGCTCGGCTCACGCTACAACGGTCAGATGCTCGGCACGTTTGGTGAATATGGTGTATTGTCATTTAACGGGAACAAGATGATTACCACTTCGGGTGGTGGTGCTCTTATCTGCCCTGATGCCGATAAAGCGCGAGAGATTCTCTGGTATGCCACTCAGGCACGCGAGAGCTATCCATATTATCAGCATGAGGCAATCGGCTATAACTACCGTATGTCAAATATTTGTGCAGGTATCGGTCGGGGTCAGATGACGGTTATCAATGACCATATCGCTCACCACAAGCATGTTCAGGAACTTTATTGCGAATTGCTCAAGGATGTTAAAGGCATAACAATGCATCGCAATCCATGGTCTGAATCTGACTCGAACTTCTGGCTATGTACAGCAACTCTTGATCCAATGATAAGAATCAAGGGACAAGAAAACGCCTATAAGCAGGTTATTTCGGGAGCCGTGGGTGGTGCAGCCGGCGTGACACATGAGGTCAACACGGCGACAACCGATTGTCAACCTAATGCTAATGTCGAGGCTCTACGTGTAGCTTTGGACGTCGCTAATATAGAAGCACGTCCACTTTGGAAACCGATGCATAAACAACCGGTTTATAAAAATGCACCAGCTTATGTCAATGGCGTTAGTGAAGATCTTTTTGCTATTGGAATCTGTCTGCCGGCAGGACCTTATGTTTCGGATGACGATGTTCATTATATTACAGATACAATTAAGACTAATATCCTATGAATTAAATAGTTGTCTGGACGTCGGACAGTTTATCCCTTTGGATATATAGTATAACTGACAGTTAACCTTTATTGATCAACATACTTATTATTCGCTATATCTTAAAACCTTAATACTTTTGGAAATAACACCTCATTTGATTATTACTGTATTTTTCGAAATATCTGACCTTACGCGGAATTATTGCTAAGACGAATATCCCGAATCGGTATTCCATTTATTCATAAATGAAAAAATAAACATACAATCATTATTGGGGAAAGACCAGCTTATCTTCTGAGACTGTAGCAAATCGTCTTTCTCCAACACTTTCAACATATTATGAAATCTTTAAAACATCTGGTCAACTGGTACTTTTCGCGAGCCGCGTTGCCTTACTGGAGTATCTTGCTTCTTGACTGTGTCTTTGTGGTCTTCTCAGGCATCTTGGCCTATACTGTCCATCATGGATCGGTCCAGACTTTAAACGTAATAGATTCTCTTGCAGTCACAATGGGGATGTTCCTTATATGCTTCCTCATTTCCTTCAGATTATTCCATACCTATAACGGAATGATACGTTATTCATCCTTTTATGATTTGATGAGGATTGGGTTTGCTGTTGTTCTTGCAATTGTAATAGCGGTAGTGGTTTTGTTTATTTGGGGTGATAATGATCGGTTTGTCAAATTAAGATATGCCGATATTATTTTGATGGGATTGTTTGTTATCTTTTTTATGTGGACTGTAAGGGTCTGGGTAAAGACAATCTTTGAACAAATATCAAGACGCGACGATTCCACAAAGGCCTATATTCTCGGAGTTAAATCTGGAGGGATCGCCCTTGCCAAAAGCATACGTTCTACGGTTGACTCTCCCTATACTTTAGCCGGATTTGTAAGTTCTGAGCCAAATATGGAAAACCGTATGTTGATGGGTGTGAGAGTTTATCCATTTTCGGCCAATCTACCCGAGATCATGCATCGCAACGGAGTTTCGATACTGATTGTGTCTCCGCTCATGATGGATACCCTCAGAGAGAGCGAGTCTCTCGTCAATTCTCTGTTGGAAAAAGATATCAAGATTATGGTAATGCCACAGGCTCGGGTCTGGGATGGCAAAACAAACTTGCAGGTATCCGATCTCAATCTCGTAAAAGTCGAAAATCTTTTACTTCGCGATAAAATTGAAGTTGACATGAAGGCCGCGGCCGATCTGCTTCAGGGTAATGTGATAATGATTACCGGAGCTGCCGGAAGTATTGGATCAGAGATGGTGCGCCAGATTGCTACTTATTCGCCGTCACATCTTATTCTGGTCGATCAGGCCGAAACCCCGATGCACAATGTCAGACTGGAAATGAAAAATCAATGGCCCGATATTAAAGCTGAAACAATAGTAGCCGATATTGCTGACCGTAAAATAATGGAACGTATTTTTGCGCAATATAAACCGGCATATGTATTTCATGCAGCTGCCTACAAGCATGTCCCGATGATGGAAGACAATCCTTATGAGGCTGTGATGAACAATATTGAAGGGACACGTGTAATAGCCGATCTGGCAGTAAAATATGGAACAAAGAAATTTGTCATGGTTTCGACCGATAAGGCCGTTAATCCGACTAATGTGATGGGATGTTCCAAACGTATATGTGAAATATATGTCCAAAGCCTTGACAAAGCTATCAAGGACGGCAATATTAAAGGTAACACTCAGTTTGTGACAACCCGATTTGGAAACGTTCTCGGTTCAAACGGATCTGTAATACCAATCTTTCATGAACAGATAAAAAAGGGCGGTCCCATCACAGTAACCCATCCCGACATCATACGTTATTTCATGCTTATTCCTGAAGCCTGCAAACTTGTGATTGAGGCAGGAACATTTGGTAAAGGTGGTGAAATATTTGTATTTGACATGGGAAGTCCCGTGAAGATAGTCGACCTTGCCAAACGAATGATTCAGCTTAGTGGCGCAAAAAACATAGAAATTAAATTTACCGGTCTTCGCGATGGTGAGAAGTTATATGAAGAAGTACTTAACGATCAGGAAATAACTCTCCCCACTTTCCATTCCAAAATTAAAGTGGCAAAAGTAAGGGAGTATGAATACAGTATTGTCCATCAAGAAATAGAAACATTAATTACCGGTGCATCAAGAGACAACGACATGGAGATAGTTGCCCGCATGAAACAAATAGTCCCTGAATTTAAGAGTCAACATTCTAAGTACCAGATATTGGACAATAAATAACCATTGATATTCGTTTTGTCATGATAAAAATACTTATTATATTTATTCTGGTCATCTTTCTGCTTGTATTATTGATTACGGCAGCGGTAATCAGTCGTTCTAAAAACAAAGATAATATTTCATTTACTCAATATCTTGATGAAGATGGCAATCATCTATATTATAATCATCGTATAATACGTAATAAACAACAAAAAAACAAGCACGACAATATACGGTGATTATCCTGTCAACACTGTTACTATTTGATATTTACATAATTAACGACATATGATATCGTCAATGTCGTTAATTGGGAAATATAAAGTAGAAAATAATGATTCCCTGAAAGTTATTCAATTATCTTTCAGGGAATTTTTTATGTTGTTTGAGAGAAATGAGATATCTGAAAAAGCCACATGGCAACTCTTGTGTAAAATTTACTCTAAATTATTTGCCGGTTAAGAAAAATAAAGTAATTTTACAGTGTAAAAATTACTCAAGAAAATGACAGCTGATATTGTTCAAAAAAATACAAAGGCGAAAGCAGTCCTTCGAGGTGCCATCTGTGGGGACATCATCGGATCCTGTTACGAGTTTTATTCGACCAAAAACTTCAATTTTGAATTATTAAATAAACACAGTCGGTTTACTGACGATACTGTATGCTCGATTGCAGTAGCCGATGCGTTGTTAAGCAATCGGCCATTTGACTACATGTTTCAAAAGTGGTGTCGTAAGTATTTCCGGGCTGGCTATGGTCCGGCTTTCCGTAGGTGGATTGTTTCGGAAAATCCAGTTCCTTATAATAGCTGGGGCAATGGTTCGGCTATGCGTGTGAGCCCTACCGGGGCAGTAGCGACTTCGATCGGAGAGGCTATGGAGATTTCAGCTCAATCAGCGTTGGTGACACATAATCATCCCGAAGGAGTGAAGGGCGCTCAGTCGGTTGCTGTGGCAATCTTCATGGCTCTTGATGGCGCAACCAAGGACGAAATCAAGGATTTTATTGAAAATCAATTTGGTTATGATTTGTCTCGGGATTATGAAGACATTAAAGCTGCTTATGCTTTTGATGTCAGTTGTCAAGGTAGTGTTCCTGAGGCAATTATAGCATTTCTCGGAAGTGATGACTATGAATCGGCTGTTCGGCGCGCGGTTGCATTAGGCGGTGATGCCGATACTCAAGGGGCTATTACCGGTAGTATTGCCGCGGCTTACTACGGATACATACCTGAATATATACTGGACGAATGTTTGAACAGGATTCCAACCGAGATGAGCGATGTGATAACAGAATTTGACAATTTGTTGGAGGAGAAACATGGAAGATAAACAGTTTTGCTATAAATATCCACACCCGGCTGTCACTACCGATTGTGTGATTTTTGGATTTGACGGTTCTAATCTTAAGATTCTACTTATACAACGAGGAATAGAACCGTACAAGGGTAAATGGGCTTTGCCTGGCGGATTTTTAAAGCCTGACGAATCGGCCGAAACTGGTGCATTGCGCGAATTAAAAGAAGAAACAGGTCTTGAATCGGCCTATATTGAACAGTTCCACACCTACTCAACGCCCGATCGAGATCCGCGTGAACGCGTCATTACCATTTCGTTTCTTGCTCTGGTAAAATTACAAGATGTCAAGGGTGGCGATGACGCTGCTGATGCTTGTTGGTCTTCGGTTCACGAGGTCCCTCAACTGGCTTTTGACCATGATGTCATATTGCGGGATGCATTGGCACGATTACGCGAGAGAATTCATTTCTATCCTATAGGATATGATTTGCTCCCTGAGAAATTTACTATGAAAGAATTGCAGACGCTTTATGAATCGGTACTGGGTGTACGTTTTGACCGTGCTAATTTTGCAAAGAAAATGCTTCATCTCGATATTCTTATCCAATTAGACGAGACAGTATGGCCTACACCAAAACGTGAAGCAAAGTTGTATAAATTTAATCTTGTTAAATATAAGGAATTGAAACAACGTGGGTTCCGACTTGAGTTTTGATTAATTTTTTTGTATTATACGGTTTTAGAGTATAAAACTAAAGGGCGATGTATCAGATTTTGATATACCGCCCTTTAGTTTTGTTATGACTTGATTATTTACGTTTTGGTCGGGCGCATGTTGTGCGCGATTTGATTAGATAATCGATAAGTGCATTGTTGGTGCAGATGATTTCGTTGAGGAATGAATTATATTTGTCAAAATCATCGATGGCTCGGGTGGCTACTCCCGATTCTTCGGCGGCTCGGATGACAGCAGGTGCTACTACTGTAAGGAGACGGTGATCAAACGGTTTGGGAAGAATGTAGTCGGGGCCGAACTTTAGGTCGGGGGAGTCATAGGCCTGCGCAATTTTTTCGGGTACCGGTTCATGAGCGAGCGAAGCAATAGCGCGCGCGGCCGCTACTTTCATTGTCTCGTTGATTTCGGTGGCACCACAATCAAGTGCTCCACGGAATATGTATGGGAATCCGAGCACATTATTTATTTGGTTGGGATAGTCGCTACGCCCTGTCGCAAAAATCATGTCGGGACGGGTAGCGACAGCGAGTTCATAGGCTATTTCAGGGGCGGGGTTGGCGAGTGCAAATACGATAGGACGCGGTGCCATTGACTTAATCATGTCGGGGCTGAGCACATCGGCCACCGAAAGACCGAGAAATACATCGGCATCGACCATGGCTTCGGCAAGAGTGTGTATGTCGCGATCGGTGGCAAACTGAGCTTTTGATGCTGACAATTTGGGATTGTCTTTGCGAATAACACCTTTGCTGTCACACATCACAATGTTCTCGCGTTTTACACCAAGTTCACAATAAAGTTTAGTACATGCGATTGCAGCGGCACCGGCACCGTTGACAACGAGACGAATGTCAGCAATGTTTTTATTTTGAAGCTCGAGGGCGTTGAGCAATGCTGCTGCCGAAATGATGGCTGTACCATGCTGGTCATCATGCATCACGGGTATGTCAAGTTTTTCACGCAGACCGCTCTCAATCTCAAAACATTCGGGAGCCTTTATGTCCTCGAGGTTTATACCTCCAAATGTTGGAGCAAGACGGGCTACGGTTTTGATAAATTCCTGCGGATCGTTCTCGTCAATTTCGATATCAAAGGCATCGAGGCCGGCAAAAATCTTGAATAACAATGCCTTTCCTTCCATCACCGGTTTACCTGCAAGAGCACCGATATTACCGAGTCCGAGCACGGCTGTGCCATTTGAAATTACAGCCACAAGATTTCCACGGTTTGTGTAGGCAAAAGCTTTTGCTTTATCATCTTTAATCTCGAGACAAGGATAGGCCACACCGGGAGAGTAGGCCAACGATAGGTCGGCCGGTGTTTCATAAGGTTTTGTCGGTACAACTTCGATTTTACCCGGACGCGGATAACGGTGATAGTTAAGAGCCTCTTGTTTGATATCGTTATTCATTTTGGTTATCTTTTATAATGGTTTGACAAAATTTTTAAACTTTACATCAGATTAACGTTTATAATGAGCTAAAAGTTTCATTGCACATTATATGAATACAAAAAAAATACACCCGTCATTACAACGGGTGCTTTAACATTTAATACCTTGATTTAATCACATGCGTGATGATTCACTTGAATTGTAGCAGTTGTGTGCAAATCTAAAACGGTCAATCATTGTTGCTGTATGCTTGAGAGCATTTGGTAAAATACCAATTGATTGCCTTTCTTAAAAAATTTCTCATAACATATAAATTAGTTGAACATTAAGTATAATCTCTCGAGACGGGTCTCTCATGCCCCTTTTATTATAGGAGCTGTGAAATTTCTTTATGAAAAGATAATAATTATTTTTATGTTGAAAAACTATGTTGGATAACATGATAGAATTATTCGGAATTTTTATCAGTCTACTGAACAAAATCATAACATGTGTTGTTTTAAAGACATAAATCCACGTTTTAAAAACAATTAAGTTATGAAAGATATTAAAGGTTCAAAAACAGAGGAAAATCTCCGTATAGCATTTGCCGGTGAATCACAGGCTTATTCAAAATATCAGTTCTATGCAAAGAAAGCCCGCAAAGACGGCTATCAGCAGATTGGTGATATTTTTGATGAAACAGCTCACAACGAGCATACTCATGCCAAAATCTGGTTTAAAATTCTTCATGGTGGTGATGTGCCCGATACTCTTGACAACCTCGCTGATGCTGCTGCCGGTGAAAACTATGAATGGACCGACATGTATGAAGATTTTGCACGCGTAGCCCGTGAAGAAGGTTTCAATGACATCGCAGCTCTTTTTGACAAAGTAGGTGCAATTGAGAAGACCCATGAAGAAAGATATCGTCGTCTCATCGGTAATATCGAGGAAGGCATTGTGTTCTCTCGCGACGATGATCGCATCTGGCAGTGTATGGAGTGTGGTCACATCGTGATTGGTAAAAAAGCTCCTGCTATTTGCCCGGTATGCAAACATCCGCAGGCCTACTTTGAAATTGAGGCTCACAACTATTGATAACTTCGATTAATTCAGATAAAACTTATTGAAAGATGCCGGACTGGTTGTCAGTCCGGTGTCTTTGTTATATATATACGACAGGTTTAATATGAACATTTTTCTTAATATTATTTGGGTTGTCTTTGGCGGACTTATGATAGCTGTCGAGTATGCTTTGTCAAGTCTCGCTATGATGATAACGATTGTTGGTATTCCATTTGGACTGCAAACATTAAAGCTTGCCATTCTTGCCTTGTGGCCATTTGGCACCAATGTTGTCGACGGTGGTTGGCCATCAGGATGTTTGGCCGGAGTGATGAATGTTATATGGTGGTTTATCGGGGGTATTCCAATTGCACTTACTCATCTGGGATGGGGACTGTTGTTTTGTATAACTATTGTTGGTATTCCATTTGGCCTCCAGCATTTTAAGCTCATGAAACTGGCTCTCTTCCCGTTTGGGAACGATGTAGTCAATTCTTAAGATATCAGATTTCATGATATATTTATTAAAGTGATACAATACTTGCCGATTGCGGTAGATGATTGAACTTTTACTTCAGGATACCCGAAGAAGCTGAACCTGATACCACGGGTTCGTTGTCACGCCTAACCTTTTTGCCAAAGCCAAAGGTATAGGTTGCCGATAATTGTATGAAGGCATGTGCTGTGGCATTACTGGCCCATTTATTAATTGAATAGGAATCACTATTCATTGTGCTATAAGATGCCCTCCAATTCCATCTTTGAAGATTTTGAGCTGTAAGACGAATATTCCAGTTCTCATTGCTCCACCCGGCCTGCAGGACGAATACATCCTTGTTTTTTGTCCAGATTCCTGACATGGAATCATAGTTGTCTGATGCGTTTCCCGATTGATAGGACATCGCAAAGTTGAAATTACCCAAATAATACAATGCCTGCAAGTAGTAACTTATTGTTGAACGGGTTAGTTTGTATGGCAATCCATTGTGCATTATAAGTTGACCCAAGTTTCCCGAAATATGAAGTTTGCCGTCAAGCTGTTTTACTGATGCTCTGATACCATAGTTGTAATGGTAGGACATGCCCACGGGTTGCTGTATAGTTCTTATTATTCCGTCAGGAGTAGCTTCATAGACAAATGCCTTGCGATTACCGATAAACCAGGAATTGATAAATACTGTCATATTAAATTTTCTGTGAGGACGGAATGTATAGCTTGTTCCGAGATCATAACTTCGGTCTGATTCCAATCTCGGATTTCCCGTATGCCATAGAAAGGGAGATATCTGAATGATGTTTACACTTTTATAGTTTGAAGATGGAGGCCATACGGCATAGTGAAATACGGTGCTGAATGAGTTTTTTAGGTTTGGAACAAACCTAAGTGAAGCATCAATGTAGGGATAGTCGGCGACTGCTTTGTTTTCATTTAACCTTGTCAAAAGCCAGTTCCAGCCTGCGCCTAAAGAAGCCGACACTTTGGTATAGGTAAAACTATAGGAGGCTCCGAGTTGCCCAAATATCGTTTTTGAATTGTCGCGAGCGTCTACCGACCCCGAATAATCAGTGTGATTTTGCTCATATAATGCGAGAGCCAATACTTGTAATGAATGTTTGTTTGAAAATGATTGGCTATAATTAAATTGTATATTACCATTATGGGTATTGTCTTTGGCACCGTTATATATTGGCGTTATAGATGTTTCAGCATATTGAGCGCTTTGATCGGTATGGGAATAGGAATAACTCACCGAGGTCGTCAGGGCGTTATTATCAGGAAGACTGAAATAATAAAACCCGTTATATTTTAAATATCCGGCTTTATAGGCTTCTGTTGAATTATAGTTTGATTCAGTCAATAGATTATCGGTATATTTTACCAAACCTGTTTTATCGTTATGGGGGATGTCGTCAAGACCTATTGCCAATTGATTATTTGCGTTGACTTTATCGGTTGAATACAGAGCACGAAAACTTGTCTCGTAGTTCTTTTTCCTAAATCGGGATGTTTCGGTCAAAGATTCTCTCTTGAAACTTTTGACGTCTCCGTTGTCTTGGGGCAAACGGAATGTCTCAACATTGTCTGTTCCAAAATGATTATTTGACAAGTAATTCCCATATCCCATAATATCATATGTCATATTCTTTTTGACAAGTCTGGTATTAGCCTGTAAAAATCCTGAATTGGATATAAAATTTTCGGTGCCTAAAGCCTTTACATAACCACCATATTCATACTTGGTCATTATGAAATTGACTACAAATCTTTTACCCTGAAATCTGGGGTCAGCCGGGTATTCGAGGTATTCGACACTTAACACATCTGTCATTTTCATCATTTTAAGATCATTTGCCGTTGCTGGCATATAATTAATATACATAGCGACCGGTTGTCCGGAGGCTGTGGTCACATTTGAAGACCCTAATACCGTGTTAAGTTGTGGGATTCCCATTCGGGCGAGAAGGTCTGTTGCGGTCTGGGATGCGTTCTTTTGTCTTTGAGTCGGTCTGTAAATACTCTTGTCTGAAAGCAACGACACATTATCGGCCTCGATATTGACAGCTTGCAGACGAACTGGCAATTCTTTCATATGAATTGAGCCGACTGCAAATGTATCAAATACAGTATATGTTGGTTGATATCCGATGCACGTTAGTTTGGCAATCACGCACTCTCGGTCACACGGAATTTTGAAGTGCCCGGTTTCATCAGATATACCATAAGTTATCACCGTAGAGTCTTTGGGGATAAGCAACATTATTGTCGCAGCGGCCACGGGCTCGTTGTCGTTACCGATAATACGGCCTGTATAACAGAATCGGCCATGTTGAAGAGCCTCGACATAAAAGTTACGATCCTTTTGTATAATTGATATAGGATTGATACCGACAACTTGCCTCAATGCCTCATAGGTGTCATCGGTTTGTATACAGGCTGAAGTCTTGTAATTGTCCAATTCTTTGTAAATGAAAGATATGTTTACCTCGGGGTGGTCTTTGCTTATCTTTACAATAGCCTCGGAAACAGGTATATTTTTGAACGAATAAGAGTAATCATAGGCCTCGGCTGAAATGACTGCCATAACGGCTATGATAATAGTCAGGACAGTTTTCCTGCTATCCATGTAATAGGTTCGTGTCATTTTCAGTCAATGGTTAGGGTATTGCCGTTACGGGTTATATTAATCTGCTCAAATGTGTTGAGCTGAGATATAACCTCGTCAAGCGTTAACGCCGGGTCGAGTTTGTAGTATAGATGTAGAGAAGTAAGTTCTTTGGAAATGAACGAAATTGAGACGTTATATATTCGGGCTATAGTTTCCATAATATTTTCGAGCGGTTCATTCTCAAACTGGATAGGTTCAAGCTCCTCGGGTATCGAGTCGGTTGATAAAATGTGGGGGAGTGCTTTCTCTTGATTCCTGGTGTACTTGTACTCGGCATGTTCGATGTTATTTTCCATAGATTCGGATTTAGGCATCGATACAGCTATTGTCACGACGATTCCGGCCGCCACAGCCACTATGGAAGTGCCGATTATTGCTGTTATTGAGGCTGCACGACTTCCAAACCAATTGAAATATCGGTGGTGACTGATGGTATGTTTCCTCCCGAAGTTTTCCCACTCGGCATCGACATCTATAGATTTATTTGCTTCCACTGCCGACTCGGTTTTGCAGAGAAGGTTATAAATTTCGCGAGTTTCAGGGTCCGACAATAGTTCGGTCAGATTATCGGCTGTATAATTCAGTGGATGCTCGATGATATCAAGCACGAGATCATATTTATCCATTTTCATTGAGTTTTTTGCGGATGATTTTAAGTGCATTACTTAGGTGACGATATACGGCTGTCTCGCTGATACCCATAGTCGCGGCGATACGTGCAAATGGTAACCCTTCGGCAAAACGTAATTCGATGACACGTCGGGCTTGCGGAGAGATGTTATTTCTGATATGGTGGTAAATCCGTGCAATCGTTTCGTCATCGGGCCAATCGTCGGTGTCATATTCCTTATTATCCAGAAAATAACGGTAGGCAATACGTTGATGAATCTCGCAGTCACGAATATGATTGATGCAGCGGTTTCTAACCGCCTTGACCAGGTAGCCACCTGTGACAAGTACATCGGGATTTCCATCGAGCAGCGAAGCAAACACCTCGTGGACAATGTCGCGCGCAAAATCATCGTCGTGCAGAAGTGAGTTGGCCAACTGGTACAATTGTCCGTAATGTGCTTTGAAAAGCCGCTCTATTTCATTTTTGTAGGTCATACACTAATAAGACACACAACTTACTAAAAACTCAACCCTCAAATAGAAAAATTTTTAATATGAATATCTCAATAAACTAAAAGGCGGTGAATCTTATATTGA
>JAIDNJ010000232.1 GCA_029063895.1 Muribaculaceae bacterium
GGTCGACATAAAGCGACCCCGACACATTAAAGAAGTCAAACGCGATACCGTAAACAATCATCGACAGGACAAAAAGCCACACTCCGTCACCGGGGTTTCCGATACCAAACAGGCCAAAACGGAAAACCCATGCAAACATTGACATGAGCATCACTATCTTGATGCCAAACCGTTTCAAAAAGAACGGAATCAAAAGAATACATAGAGTTTCACTCATCTGTGATATCGAGATAAGTGCATTGGCATTGTTGACACCCCATGTTCCGGCATACTCGGGAACGGCGCCAAAACTTTGAATAAAAGGATTGGCAAATCCGTTGGTTATCTGTAACGAAACACCAAGCATCATGCTGAAGATAAAGAACAACGCCATCTGGCGGTCTTTAAACAATGAGAACGCTTTCAATCCAAGCGCATCGGCAATCGATGTTGTATCAGCACTCTTTCCGACAGGACATGCCGGCATTGTCAACGCATATATACCCATTACAATGCTCAGGACTCCCGATGTGAGCAACTGAAAATAATTGTCCTGAAAGCCCGTAAAATTGACAAAAAGCATCGAACATATAAAACCTACTGTTCCAAACACTCGTATCGGCGGAAAATGTTTGACGGTATCAAGACCGGCACGGGTCAATGCCGAATAGGCCACCGAATTGGCAAGTCCGATAGTAGGCATAAAGAATGCCACCGAGAGTGAATAAAGGAGGAACAACGGACCAAACACCACATTGTCACCGGCTTGAAGTGCATAGCAAAATGCTCCCACCATAAATATTCCGGCAAGGAAATGAGAGATACTGAGCATTTTCTGTGCCTGAATCCAGCGGTCGGCTATTATACCGATAAGAGCAGGCATAAACATTGACACTATGCCCTGAATCGCATAAAACCATGCGATATTTTTTTCAAGTCCGATATGGGCGAGATAGCTGCCAAGTGATGTGAGATAAGCTCCCCAAACTGCAAATTCGATAAAATTAAGTATTGCAAGGCGCGTTTTGATTCCGTTCATCGTTTATCCGGGTTTAAGGTAATATTAGTCTTTATGTTGATTGGTTCAAACGTGATTTATGTTTTAAAGGTCAAAACCTGTAATGTCGTTGTCTTCAGCCTCGTCGTTGTCTCGATTCTCTTTATCCTCCTTTTTACGGCGGATTATCTCGCTCACTCTCGCCGCTTCCTCATAGTCTTCGTTCTCGATACAATGGGCCAGCGTGCGTTCAAGTTCTTCGATAGTAAACCTCTCGATAGGGACATCGGGACTAAACGTCGACTCGGCTACAAAAGTCTCGGTTGACTCACCGTCCTGGTCGTCGGTGTCGTCATTTTCATCAGGTGTATTCATTACAAAACCGGTTTCCTCAAGTATCTTCCGGGTCGTATATATCGGTGACTTTGATCTGATCGCTATCGCTATCGCATCAGAGGTACGTGAATCAAGCACAATCTGACGGTCACCGTCGCTGAATGTCAGCTCAGAGTAGAAAATACCGTCCTGAAACTTGTAGATGAACACCTCGCGGAGCGTGACACCGAAACCGTGAGCAAAGCTCACAAAAAGATCATGGGTCATTGGCCGCGGCGGTATCACCCCTTCCATTTTTATCGCTATAGACTGGGCTTCTGATGCACCGATAACAACCGGAATGCGCCGTGGGCCGTTATCTTCAGCCAGAATTAGAGCATAGGCACCGGTCTGTATCTGGCTATATGATAGGCCGAGGATATGAAGTCTGACTCTGTTTTCCATGACTTTGACGTTTATAGTTTGAGTTTGTCGGTGTTACGTCCTGTAATGACTCCGCTGCCGTAGCACAGGCGCGACTCACGGTCATATATGACGGCAAACTGGCCAGGAGCAATACCCTGCACCGGGGTCTCGCTTTCGATGAGATACTCGCCTTCACAGTCATCTATACGAGTGAGACGGGCTTTGAGGAAAGCAGGCATGTGCCGGTTTTTAAAGGTGATTTCCACTCCATTACAGTCGCCAGGCCACGGATTACCACTGATGAAATGCATCTGGGCTATATGTATTTTTTTGCCATATTGCTTTTCAGTGTCATATCCGTTTGAAACATAAATCACATTGTCGCGTGTATTTTTACGGACAACATACCATGGGCCACCGCTAAGTCCGAGACCTTTGCGCTGTCCTATTGTATGAAACCAATAACCGTGGTGCGTACCGATTTTACGTACTGTTTCAA
>JAIDNJ010000233.1 GCA_029063895.1 Muribaculaceae bacterium
CCATGCTGTCAAGAAAATCGGAAATTATGACGTAATGATCGGTTGTCGTCAGGCCATCGACGGCGACACCGCTCAGGTTGGTCCCCAGATTGCCGAGAAACTTGGTATCCCCCAGATAACTTATGCCGAAGAAATCCTCGACCTTTCTAACGGCAAAATCACCGTTAAACGTCGTCTCGAAAACGGTGTTGAAACCGTTGTAGCTCCCCTTCCCTGTGTTGTTACAGTCAATGGTTCGGCTGCTGAATGTCGTCCCCGCAACGCTCGCCGTCTCATGCAGTACAAACGTGCTGTCACTCCCTCGGAAAAAGCTCAGCTGTCACCCGAAGATCAGGCTATCGTAGAGGCCCGTCCCGACCTCAATCTCAACGAATGGAGTGCAGCTTTTGTTGAAGCTGATCCCCAGCAGATTGGTCTCGCCGGCTCTCCCACCAAAGTGAAAGCTATCGAAAACGTAGTCTTCACCGCTAAAGAAAGCCTTCGTCTCGACGACAACGACGAGCAAATCGAAAACTTAATTAAAGAACTGATTGCCAACCACACCATCGGCTGATACCGTCTTATCGGTTCACGCGGTTAACATTCAAAAATTATCTAAAATGTCCGACAATAACAACCTCATAGTATATTGCGAGTTTGAGGACGGTAAAATAGCCGATGTAAGCCTCGAACTCCTCACCAAAGGTCGCAGCCTTGCAAAGGATCTCGGTGTAAAACTCGAAGCAGTCGTCATCGGTGACGACCTCAAAAACGTCGAAGACCAGATTTTCCCCTACGGCGCCGACGTCGTTTACAAAGTCGAGGACAAACGCCTGTACCCCTACACTTCAAATCCTCACGCTGCTGTTCTCATCAACCTCTTCAAAGAAATCAAACCTCAGGTTTGCCTCATGGGTGCAACCTGCATCGGTCGCGACCTCGGTCCTCGCGTTTCTTCTTGTCTTCACAGCGGTTTGACCGCCGACTGTACTTCGCTTGAAATCGGTCCCCACCGTGACCCCAAAAGCGGTAAGGAGTATGAGAACCTTCTCTATCAAATTCGTCCCGCATTTGGCGGTAATATCGTCGCTACTATCGTGAATCCCGACTGCCGTCCCCAGATGGCGACCGTGCGTGAGGGAGTCATGAAAAAAGAAATTGCCGATCCTGACCATCGCGGTGAGGTCATCAACCTCAAAGCATCTGACTATGTTAAAGATGAAGACTTTGTAGTTGAAATCATTGACCGTCACATCGAGAAATCAAAAATCAACATCAAGAACTCGCCCATCATCGTTGCCGGCGGTTATGGTGTAGGCAGCAAGGAAAACTTCCAGCTCCTTCACAAACTTGCCGAGACTCTTGGCGCCGAGGTCGGTGCTTCCCGTGCTGCCGTGGATGCCGGGTTCACCGAACATGACCGCCAGATTGGCCAGACAGGTGTGACAGTTCGTCCAAAACTCTATATCGCTTGCGGTATCTCGGGACAGATTCAGCACATTGCAGGTATGCAGGACAGCTCAATCATCATCTCGATCAACAACGACCCCAACGCCCCGATCAATACTATCGCCGACTATGTTATCACCGGCAATATCGAGGATGTCGTTCCCAAGCTTATCAAATATTACAAGAAAAATTCCAAGTAATCAGAACACAAGTCAATTATGGCAAATTTCTATACCGACAATCCCGATCTTAAACTCCACCTCTCTCATCCCTTGATGGAGAAGATCGTCGCTCTCAAAGAACGTAACTATTCCGACGCCGAAAAATTTGACTACGCGCCCATCAACTATGCCGATGCTATGGACAACTATGACAAAGTCCTTGAAATCGTCGGTGACCTTTGTGGCGAACTCATCGCCGGCAATGCCGAGGATGTTGACCACCAGGGTCCTCATGTTGAAAACAACCGCGTTATCTATGCCGACGGAACCCAGCACAACCTCGACGCTTGCCGCAAGGCCGGTTTGATGGGTATGTCGATGCCCCGCCGTTTCGGTGGTCTCAACTTCCCCATCACCCCCTATATCATGGCAGCCGACATCGTCAGCCGTGCCGATACCGGTTTTGAAAATCTCTGGGGTCTTCAGGACTGTGCTGAGACTCTTTATGAATTTGGCGATGACGACCAGCGTGCACGCTTCATTCCCCGCGTTTGCCAAGGCGAAACCATGTCGATGGACCTTACCGAGCCTGATGCCGGCTCTGACCTCCAGTCGGTAATGCTCAAAGCTACTCAGGATGCCGACGGTACATGGCGTCTCAATGGCGTTAAGCGCTTCATCACCAACGGTGACTCGGATATTCACCTCGTTCTTGCCCGTTCTGAAGAAGGTTCTAAAGACGCCCGCGGTCTGTCAATGTTCATCTATGACAAGCGTGACGGCGGTGTGGATGTGCGCCGCATCGAAAACAAGATGGGTATCAAAGGTTCTCCCACCTGTGAGCTCGTTTACAAAAACGCCAAGGCCGAGCTTTGCGGATCGCGCAAAATGGGTCTTATCAAATATGTGATGGCCCTCATGAACGGTGCCCGTCTCGGCATAGCCGCCCAGAGTGTCGGTGTCAGCGAAATCGCTTACCGCGAGGCACTTCAGTATGCCAAAGAACGTATGCAGTTTGGTAAAGCCATCATCGAGTTCCCGGCTGTTTATGAAATGCTCGCTACAATGAAAGCAAAACTCGACGCTTCGCGCTGTCTTCTCTATGAAACCGCCCGTTTTGTCGATGTCTACAAAGCATATGAAGATATCGCCCGCGAACGCAAACTCGATGCTGACGAACGCGCCGAGATGAAAAAATACAACAAACTCGCAAGCGCCCTCACTCCCCTTGCCAAAGGCCTCGGCAGTGAATACTGTAACCAGAACGCCTATGACTGTATCCAGATTCATGGAGGTTCAGGCTTCATGAAAGACTATGCCTGCGAACGCATTTATCGTGACGCCCGCATCACATCAATTTATGAAGGTACAACTCAGCTTCAGGTTGTCGCTGCTATCGGTCACGTTACCACCGGTGCCTATGCCGCCCTCATCGACAGCTATAATGAACTCCCCGTCAGCGAGGAACTCATGCCGCTCAAGCAGCGTATCCTTGCCATGACCGAGACCTACAAAGCTACCGTAGCCGCTGTAAACGAGGTTAACGACCCCGAATACACTTCATTTGTAGCCCGTCGTCTCGTTGAAATGGCCGGTGATATCATCATGAGCTACCTGCTCGTTACCGATGCAACCCGTGGCAACTCGGAATCGATGGCCAAGAGCGCCCATGTTTATGTAAACATGGTTGAAGCTGAAATCGCTAAACATGCCGAGTTTATCAAATCGTTCAAACCGACCGAAATCGCCGATTACAAACCGGCTGAATAATCAGTCTATATAAAAAATGATTACGAGAGGCTGTCTAACAAGTTTAGGCGGCCTCTGTTTCTTTATGGCACAGGCAAAAAAATAAGGCTTTCATGCTGAATT
>JAIDNJ010000234.1 GCA_029063895.1 Muribaculaceae bacterium
TTCCGCCAGTCGTCAATCCAGGGTGTGATGAAGCGCATCAAGGCCAAAGGAGCCACGGTCATCATCTATGAGCCCACCCTCGATAACGGCTCTGCATTCTTCGGCAGCCGTGTTGTCAACGACCTGGCCGAGTTCAAGCGTCTCGCCCACGCCATCCTCGCCAACCGCACCAGTGATGACCTCGCCGACGTAACCGCCAAAGTGTATACCCGCGACATATTCAATCAAGACTAAATAACGATGAAAATATTAGTGACCGGCGCAGCCGGTTTTATCGGCTTTCACCTTGTCCGCGCGTTGTGCTCTAAAGGTCTTGTCGTAGTCGGTATTGACAATATCAATGACTATTATCCCGTAAGTCTTAAATATGCACGTTTGGCCGAGTGTGGCATCGCTGAACGAGACATAGTTCAAGGGCACATGGTACAAAGCTCAAAATATACCGACTATCGCTTCTGCCGCATAGACATTTGCGACAAGTCGCGTCTCGACCGTCTTTTTGTCGATGAACACTTTGATATCGTGGTCAATCTTGCCGCTCAGGCAGGTGTCCGATATTCTATAGAAAACCCATACGCATACATCGAGAGCAACATCGTCGGCTTTCTCAATATATTGGAGGCTTCGCGTACAAATAAAATCAAACACCTTGTCTACGCATCATCCTCATCGGTTTATGGTGGCAATACCAAAACCCCTTTTGAGGAGACCGATCGTGTAGACAATCAGGTGTCAATCTATGCAGCTACCAAAAAAAGCAACGAACTGATGGCCAATGTCTACAGCAAATTGTACAATCTCCCCACCACCGGTCTGCGTTTCTTCACTGTCTACGGTCCGTGGGGACGTCCCGACATGTCACCGTTCCTGTTTATGGATGCCATTTTTAACGACCGTCCTATAAAAGTGTTCAACAACGGCGATATGCTTCGCGATTTCACCTATATCGACGACATAATCGAAGGCGTAACCAGCATAATCAATGTAATACCCGACGCCGAAACACCGGCATCTATATATAATATAGGTAATCAGACCCCGACACGCCTGATGGACTATATCGAATGCATCGAGCGAGCCACAGGCAAAGAAGCGAAAAAAGACTTCCTACCGATGCAGCCCGGTGATGTCTATCAAACCTATGCCAATTCGTCAGCCCTCGCTAAAGCAACCGGATTTAAGCCTAATACTCCGCTGCAAGAGGGAATCAACAAAACTGCGGAGTGGTTTAAAGATTACATTTAATAAGTACACATAAAATAAATGGCAATATCAAAGAATAATAATCTGCTAAATCGTATGGCCATATCAGCCTTATGGAGAACAGCCTCCCTTTGGCCAGACTTGGTTTATTTACGTTTAATGTACCGTTTAAAATTTGGACGATCTTTGAATGTGAAAAATCCCAAAACATACACCGAAAAGATTAATTGGCTAAAGATATTCGATAAGCATCCAGAATACACAAACTTAGTTGATAAATACAAGGCTAAAGAATTTGTTAGGAATCGCTTAGGAACTGATAAATATTTAATACCCACCTTAGGGGTGTGGCAATCATTTGATGATATTAATTTTGATCTGCTCCCTAAACAATTTGTTCTTAAAACAACTAATGGGGGAGGGAATACGTCTGTAGTAATATGTAAAGACAAATCAAATTTTAATAAGCAACTAGCAAGAGATGTGTTAAAATCGAAAGATAGCAAGAAGTTATATCAAAAATCAAGAGAGTACTGCTATTACGAGGTAAAACCAAGAATCATTGCTGAAGAATATATAAAAGCCACCAATGATGAATTAAGTGATTATAAATTCTTTTGTTTTGATGGAGAGCCAAAATTTCTTTTTATCGGCTCTGAACGGCAAAAGAAAGGAGAAGACGTTAAATTTGATTTTTTTGATATTGATTTTAATTTTCTCCCAATCAAAAATGGACATGACAACGCATTAATTAGACCTATTAAACCTATTAATTATGATAAAATGCTAGAAATTGCATCAACCTTATCTAAAGGGTTTAAACACGTTAGGGTAGATTTATATAATGTTGGCGGTAAGATATACTTTGGTGAATTAACTTTCTTTCATCACGGTGGAATTGTTCCATTCGAACCCGATGAGTGGGACTATAAATTTGGTGAGTATTTAAAATTATAAGAGAATTTACTTTTTTGTTTGATACCTAATTTATTTCATAATAAACTTAGAGAGCTAGAGCGAAATAAAGATTTAATCCCATATGAAATTTCAATTATCCCAAATAAGAAAAAACAACAGAAAGATTTTATCTAACTTTTCTTATTTGGCAATTTTGGAAATATTTATATTAATTGCGCCACTAATAACTTACCCTTATCTTATAAAAGTGCTAGGAAGGGAGTTATATGGCTGGGTTATCACAGCACAGGTAACCGCATCATATTGCACAGTCCTGATAGAGTTCGGGTTCAAAAGAATCAGCGCGCGTCATATTGCAATTAATTCTAATAACCCGATAAAAATGAGTGAAGTCGTTTCAACTATTCTAACATTAAGATGGGCATTATGGATAATTAGTTTTCTACTTTATTTTACAATAATTTGGTTTATTGAAGCTTACAGAACTCAACTCCTGTTATTTTTGCTGTCTTTTCTGACAACATTGAGTTCTGTTATGTTTCTTGATTTTTATTTTCAAGGAACAGAAAATATGAAATATATCACAATTATCAACATTATAGTTCGTGGCCTTTTCGTTGCCGCCACTTTTATAGTAATTACCAAACCTTCAGACTATATATTTGTCCCCTTGTTGTGGAGTCTTGGATATGTATTAGGTGGTGCAATTTCATTATGGGTGACTTTTTTTAAACATAAGCTTTCGTTCAATATCCCTCGAAAAACCTTGTTGACACAACACCTTCGAGAAGGTTCTATAATATTTGGGAGCGATGCCATGCTCACAATCAAGGACAAACTTAACTATAATATTATGGGAGCATTACTGGGCATGTCAGATATTGTTATCTACGATATAGGCTCAAAAATCAGCGGACTACTTCAGAAACCCGTAACAATTCTAAGCACAGCTTTATTCCCAAAGATGGCTAAGGCACCTTCGGTTTCAGTTGCTAAAAAAATATTGTTACTTATCATCATCGTTACGACGGCGATGGTTGCGATTGCTAATATTTTTTTACCGTGGATAGTGAAATTTTTTATTGCAGAGGAAATCGACATCACAGCTATTAGACTTTACACTCTCGCTCCGATAATTCTGGGAGTAAGTTCATTTATTGCTGTAAATATCTTTTACGTCTTCGGTAAGGATAAATTGATACTTAATTCGACGATAGTTACCACAATTGGATATTTGGTTCTATTGGCATCAATGTATTTTTCCGGTCATTTGAACAGTGTTTTTGCTTTTGTATTCCTTACCATTACTTCTCTTGCAATAGAGGCAATATACCGAGGCGTGATGTGCCGCAAAATATTCAGCGAAAGATCTTAGCAAAAATAGAATTAATTTGTAAGTCTATTAACCATTTCCAAATTTAAGAAAGTTTAATAAGTTTATGGTTGAATACTTTATGAGTCTGCTTGTTGTTACCACTCTTGATTCTCCTAATGACAAATCATCACCTTCAAAAGAGACTATCGAATTATCGGCATGATGGTTACCTGTAAGAAAAATAGTTCAGCGCCTGCGTATTTCAAATCTGTCTGGGTTTGCTTCAAGGCTCT
The DNA here is from genome assembly GCA_029063895.1 of Muribaculaceae bacterium. Classification (GTDB taxonomy): domain Bacteria; phylum Bacteroidota; class Bacteroidia; order Bacteroidales; family Muribaculaceae; genus CAJUPY01. The sequence continues at coordinate 3,730 of JAIDNJ010000234.1, forward strand.
GAAAGGAACCGGTTTTTGGGCAATAAATTTCATTTCGCTCTCCGGATTGCTGCTAAACCTTGTTCCATTTAAAATATTCGAAGATCAGGATTTAGACAAAGCGGCGCGGTGGATAGTCATTGTTTTGTCTATCCTGATATTGCGCTATTTGTTGTGTATGTTCATCGAAGGATTCAGCCGTTTTGCGAACTGGATGAGGAACAGCTATTGGGGAAGTTGCATACAGGGAGTCGAAAAGGCTCAGGGAATGTTGATGATCCCGACAGATGCGGATGAAGCGAAGCGTAAACAGGCCATCATCGATGGAATTGAGTTGTTAAATGAGATAGCGAAGATCGTCACGGGAAGGAATTGTGGTGTTTCAGTTAAAGTACCTATAAATCCCAAGGATGACCCTCTGAAATGGAGAATGGAAACACTCGCCAGAGATAAGGCCCATTTTGAGAGAGATAATGAAGTTTATAAAGCGAAAGAGCACCGAATCTATAATAATACTGCCTTCAATACGGTTATATCAAAATTGAAGGATGGTGACACCGATTATAAATACATTAACAATGACCGTACTGAAGATCAAAATTATTCAACCACAAGCGATGGTTGCTATCCTTCGCTCACGCAGTATGTTTCGGAAATTGTAAGCCCGATTATTCTTCCAAATGCAGATCGGCAAACGCATTATGAGTTAAGAGGATTTCTTTGTCTGGATTGTCCACTGAAATACCCATTTAAAAACGCTGATGTAACCGCGGCGATAGTCGGAACTTTCGCAAAGATGATGCATCCATTATTGACAAATGCTTAAGAAGAGGAAGATGACAACCAAGAAGAAAAATTCAAGAAAAGTAGTGAAATTTGTTAATGGACGCATCATAGCGATTTCTGATAATAAGAGCGAATCAGTTATTCCAAAGTCTGATTTATCCAAGTACTATTTCAATAATAGAAAGTCAATAGAGCGGTTCATTAAGATAGCGGTAGAACCTAGGCCAGAGAAATATTACGAATTTGACAGAAATAGGCTGCTTCTATGGTTCTTAGGAAAATATTTTAAGTAAACAGGAAATGTATGTCTTTACACCCCAACACGCTGAAAATAAAGAAAGAAACAGGAAAGGCGACAACTGTGTCGGTGCTGATGAGCGTATATAGCGAACCCCTTGACTGGGTAAAACAGTCTATTGAGTCAATCCTTACCCAAACATTCACTGATTTTGAGTTTATCATCATCAACGATAATCCACAAAATCCGAAATTAGCATTTTTCCTAAATCAGCAATCAAAAAAAGAACCTAGAATAAAATTACACACAAATCCTACCAATATTGGCTTAACAAAATCACTCAATATTGGACTAAAATTATGCAGGGGAAAATATATTGTTAGAATGGATGCTGATGATGTATCATTGCCTGAACGATTAGTACAGCAAGTAAAATTCATGGAAAGAAATCCCAATATAATAGCATCAAGCGCGTTAGCATATGAATGGGATGGAGATAATGTTGTAGGTAAAGTTTATCGACCTACTACGCCACAAAGTATTAAAGAATACATATTTACATCGTCTCCTTTTATCCACCCTCTATTAATTATCCGTAGGGATATACTAGAAAAATATAGTATAAAATATGATGAATCATTTAGAGTTAGTCAAGATTATAAACTAGCGGCAGATCTCATAGAAATCGGAACAATAGCAAATATTGATGATTACTTGTTAAAATATAGGATATCTCGTACTCAAATATCAAACCGCAAGGGGCTCGAACAAGTAGAAAATGACAAACTTAGACGTCGCAAAATA
>JAIDNJ010000235.1:0-4831 GCA_029063895.1 Muribaculaceae bacterium
CCAATATAGTTACTTTTATCGGGCGACGCGGCCAGTATCGACAGCTCCAGAATGATTCGGTGCTTCATCTCGTCGGTAGCCTTGTTGGTAAATGTTATTGCCAGAATGTGCCGCTGTGGTTTGTCACGGTTCACTATAAGCGTATATTGCCCGGTCTCCTCATTTTTGGAACCGAGCAACATTTTTATATATTCAAGCGTAAGTGTAAAGGTCTTGCCCGACCCTGCCGAGGCCTTGTAAATTGTCAGCATACCTTATTCTTAAATCTTCCGTGCCTTGTAACCTTGCTGTTTCAGGAAGGCTATGACATCGTCACGACGGTCTCCCTGAATGAGTATTTCACCACCGCGGGCCGATCCTCCCGTTCCGAGTCTCTTTTTTAGCAAAGCGGCGAGCCGTTCTATATCGTCGTCGGTTTCTTCCTCGCTAAATCCGGCTATGATGGTGGCAATCTTGCCGCCACGACCTTTTTTTTCAAGGATTACATCGAGTTTACCTTTATGCTTAATCTGAGTCAAATCATCGGTCGGTTGAACGTCGGGCTCTCCCGCAGGAAGCTCCTCTTTAAGGTTAGCAAGCAAGTCCTGCCATGATTTTTTATCATCAGTCGCCATGTCATTCCATGTGTTTAATGATTGTGATAATGTTGCTCGACATCATCTATTATCTCTGTCGAGTCAGGGATAAATATAGAATCGGGCGATTCCTCGGGAAAAAAGTCACGCGGAGCATCAAGCACCTTGTTGAGCGCATTCAAAAAATGGACCCAATGTTGATTGTCGACCGGTATGTTGTTATAGAACAAAGTGGCCGAGTCGGCATCATGCTCCACGGCAAGATGGAAACATCGGGTAGCCATGGCTACGTTAACATCTTCATCCCGATTTTCAGACAGCTGCATATAAACCATCGACAGTCGGCACAACTGATTAACGGTCAAACTATTCATGCTGTCACGCTCGGCTATGCGGTTACAAATGTCCATCGCCTCGCCATAGTCATGATTGGCGAGCGAGTTTTCAGCCGCATCAATACTGCGGTCAATACTTGATTCACCACAGGCCGACAGTGTAACCGTCATTATTACGATTATATACAGAAAATACTGTGAGAGATTGCGCATAATTTTTGTTTTTCGACTACAAACTTACAAAATAAATCGGTCGTAACAAAACTTTTGCGCCTAAATCAATAGGAATATTTCACTGTCACCAGCACTTCCCGACCACGAAGTCCAAATGTTCCGGTCATCACGTCAAAGTCGCTATAGTTTATTTTTGAGAAACTTTTCCGGCCCGTCAGATTTCGGCCTTGCGCCTCGATTTCAAATTTTTTCAGGTTCAACCTCAGTGACGTATCAAGATAAACATTGGTTCTTTTCTCATTCTCAGTCACCGATGATCGGTCGGCCGACACTTCATTGCGCCATTCAAGGTCGGGCAATATCCACCATGACAATCGGCCGTTCACACGTATGTTGAGCAATGGCCGGGTTTCGGTAGAATATGTATAATCATAACTGCTCACGGTGAAAAAAGACTGACCCACGATGTCAAGTCGACCATGGGCAAGCGATGACGTAAAACCGGGATTGATTTTCCATATAGTTGATCTGACATCAAATATCATTCCGTTTCTCATACTACGGTTCTTCCCATATATCCAGCTCGAATTCACACTCAGTTTGCCGCCGAGCCAACCAAAATGTTTTGATATGTCAAACATAACCGATGCCGAAATGCCGTTATTCTTCCCGACCTCGTTCATGCTCTCGGTCAGCCCCTCATCTACAGTTGTGGATTTCAAAAAATTTCGACGGTTTAAACTAAAATTACCTCGTAACGATCCAAACAAACCGTAAAGTGCATTCTTGAAATTCGTTCCGGCATTGACAAAATAGACCTTGGTAAGATTGAACTCCCCTGTTCCGGGGATTGACGAATTACGGAATGTCGTATATACCGGATGTAATATGAAATCAGAGATACTGCCGGTATTAACGTTTTGTCCAACCGAAAAATTATATTTGAAATACAGGCCTTTATCCCAGTTTACCGAGGTCTTGAACATCATGTATGGCTTATGACTGGCATACCGGCGGTTATCAGTTTTATCCCGATAGCTCATGTCGTTCATCAGTGCTGTGGCTGTCGTTCGCCATGTAACGGTGTGATTCTTAAACTGGTAATACATGGCTGCGGTCGTGTTAAGCTTGTAACCCGATATTTCATTTGACGGCTTGTCATTTACATCTTCATGACCGGCAAATTTATCATAATAAGCGGTAAATTCCCCGTCGACTCCAATCATCGACACTTTTGACAGCACATATGAATATCCGGCGGTTTCTTTTGTATAGAACTGAGTGGCCGACAAATGCTGATCTACAATCATCTTCTCCTCATCTCCATCATCCGAGATGGCATACAGATTATTCAACGGTGTGCGGCTCAGCGACATGTAGGAATACAGATTGATAATATTTGAATTGTGCCTTACTCCTGTTTCAAGAGTATTATCAATTGTAAAGCTTTCATTTTTTGACCTCTGGATCACATTGGTCGTACCGTCAACTCCAAATAAATTCTCATAGAAACGGCCGTTAAACCTTACCCGTTCCGAAAAATAGCTTTTGGGGGCATTATTGACAACATTTACTGTCAGTGTGGGCGTGTGCTCGTTGAGTCGGGCATTAAAATTCTCGACAATGGCAAGTCGGCTACCGTCACCTTCAAAATACTCGGTTATTTTGCTTCCCCTATATTTATTTTGCTCATAGCTGTAGCCGGCATTAACCTTAACAGTCATATAATCATTCAATTTAAAAATAGTGTTGACCGACCCTTGAGTCGACACATTATCAAGAAAACGATCGGCGTCTACATCAGGCTTTCCATATGGATAGCTATTGAAATAGCGGGATGCTTCAGTGTTTCGGTGTCCGCCCGTCATCGACATATAGGTCATTTCCTGTGAATACGATCGCCCGGCATTATTTCCTTTAAGCGTCACCAGATATTGCATCTTTGGCGACACCAACATCGTGAATAGTTCGCCAAGACCGTTTACATGTTCCCCCGCGCCAATTCCACCGGTGACATAACCTATTGGCCTCAGCATACTTTTCTTCTTCAGCGATATATTCATGGCCGCCTTATCGGTCCTGGTCAGGTCTTTCATCATTCTCTTGTCAACATGGTTCTCATATATACTTATCGACCCAACATCATCGGGCGATATATTTTGAGTGGCAAGTTTATACCTGGCCCCGAGCATATCCAGGTTTTCGATATAAAAGCGACTGATTTGCTCTCCATTATATAAAATAGAGCCTTCCTTTGTTACATCTATTCCCGGCAATCGTTTTATTACATCCTCTATATTCCGGTCACTTTTCCCGCGTAGCATGTCGACATTGTAGACAATGGTATCTCCTTTCCCTCTAATTGCTGCCGGCTTTACCATTACCTCCTTGAGCTCAAATTCCTGGGGTTGAAGCTCAACTTCATAGTGTTTTGTCAAATTATTTATTGCAATGACTTTAGTTGCAAAACCGAGTAATGAAAATTTGCCTGTGAGGCTGTCCTGTGTCTCTTTAAGTGTAACTTTAAAATTACCATAACTGTCGGTTGAACAAAATCCCTTGGTTGAATTACCGCGAGAAACAGTCACAATTACCCCCGCCATAGGTTCACCGTTATTGTCTTTTACAATACCGGTGAATGAAACCTGACAATAACACTTACTGCCGATCGCGGTCATTACCACCAGCAATATCAAAATTATCTTTCTTAATCGACTCATTTTATCTGCTTCTTTTATTTACTCCAGTTCCATAGGGTTGTAGAACCTGATTCGTTTGGGCACTTCCTGTATCTTTCCGTCAGGACCCGGATAACCTCTGAAAAACTTCCACGGTTCATCCATAAACTCGCGTTTGTCCTTCAAAAATCGCTCGCGCGTTGTCTTGCTGTAAAGATATCGCTCCCAAATTATAGGGGCCAACTCTCCCTTTCTTATTATTATGGCCGTAATATACTGGTCACCGGTCGAGTCGTAGGCCCTCAATATCAATCCCGGCAGACCCTGAAACTTCCACGGACCGTCCTGAATCGGTATTTCTTCGGTGTACCACACCGTCCAGTCGCGTCCGCGAAACCGGGTCTTGGCCTGATGACAATTATATCCCGCTATTCGCTTCACACTGTCAGTTAGTTCCCAACTAAAGTCACTGAACGGCTCTTCATAAAGATATTCTTCAAATCCCACATAATCTTTTACAATGATATTATCTATACTATATATCTTTTTGATAAAATTTTTGGTAACATTATTAGCCACATATTCTTCGTGATAATCTCCTTTAGTCATCCCGGGTGTACATGCGACTACCGAATCGGTCTTAAAAAGGCCATAGCTACGATAAACTGAGACCGTATCGTCTATCTGCAATATTCTGAAATCGATCTCGTCATTTTTAAACCTTTTGTCTTTGGTTACTGTCTCATACACAACCTCAAACTTGCTGATTCCTAATGTAAGAGGGTCATGATGTACAAAAGGTCTTTTATAATACGGATCATTTGATTTAATAAATTGGGCACAGACCGAGCTATTCACAAAAATTGCAGATATAACGCTGAGTATGATTTTGTATAGTTTCATCGATATTAGGAGTTTAGATTCATTTTTACTCCAGTTCCATAGGATTATAGAACCTGATTCGTTTGGGCGCTTCCTGTATCTTTCCGTCGGGACCCGGATAACCTCTGAAAAACTTCCACGGTTCATCCATAAACTCGCGTTTGTCCTTCAAAAATCGCTCGCGCGT
>JAIDNJ010000235.1:4931-5541 GCA_029063895.1 Muribaculaceae bacterium
CTTTTGTCTTTGGTTACTGTCTCATACACAACCTCAAACTTGCTGATTCCTAATGTAAGAGGGTCATGATGTACAAATGGCCTTTTATAATACGGATCATTTGATTTGATAAATTGAGCACAGACTGTACTATTCACAAAAATTGCAAATATAACAATAACTATTATCTTATGTATTTTCATTGAGACTCTAAATGTTATAGATTAATAGCATTGGGATGTACATTTACACATTTGAAGGAACCATAGGTCAATAGCATCTTATAAGTTTTAAAGTACATCCCAATAACTAAATAGCGATAGATTTGATGACTGTTTTGAGTCAAAAGTTATTATTTATCGCCGCCGGGATTTTCGGGTTGATCCACAACCTCTTCTTCTACAGGAGTATTTGGATCGCAACCATAATGTACATTCATCTCTCTATACCACACTTCAATATCAACTCCTGCATCTTCAAGAGCTTTACTCGACGGAGCATAAAGCAAATTTCCACAAAAATTATACCATGATTCGGCCATTGCGGTTACACTGACTACAGCGATTGCTGCGATAATAAATAATTTTTTCATAGATGAAAATGTTAAAATATAAATAAATAGATTTATAGG
>JAIDNJ010000236.1 GCA_029063895.1 Muribaculaceae bacterium
CTCTAAGATTTGCTCCCCTCGAAATCAATCGCTAATTTTGTAGTCTGAATAAACTATAATTTTTTAAATCTATTTCTTACAACAATGGAAGTTATCGGAAAAATCATATTCGATCTCGGTGAAACATCAGGAACCTCAAAAGCCGGACGCGAATGGAAGAAACACGAATATGTACTTGAAACTCAGGAGTCTTATCCTAAAAAAATACATTTTGATTTTTTTGGTGAACGTGCTGACCAGTATCGTCTCGCTGTTGGTCAAATGATAAAACTGAGCTTTGATATTGACAGCCGTGAATATAACGGCCGTTGGTATACAAGCATTAGCGGTTGGAAATCAGAACCTGCTGCGACAACCCAAACCAACGATCCTCTCACCCCTCCCACCGCCGCTCCTGTCAATTTCCAGCCCGTCCAGCCGGCCGATCTTAATCAGTCGGAGCCTAACGACGACTTACCATTCTAATACACAGTCGTTTTTGACAGCCTTGCTGATATTATGAAGTTTGAGGAATTTGACCTTAACGACGATATTCTCGATGCTCTCGACGAGATGAATTTTACCGATTGTACTCCCATTCAGGAGGGTGCAATCGGTCAGATTCTTGATGGGCATGATGTTATTGCTGTTGCTCAGACGGGTACCGGTAAGACTGCCGCATATTTATTGCCGGTATTGAGCCTGCTTGGCGACATACCGCGTCGCGGAGACGGTATCCGCTGTATTGTTATGGTGCCTACCCACGAGCTTGCAAAGCAGATTGACGGACGACTTGCAGGATTTTCCTATTATACCGATATCAGTTCTCTTGCCATCCATGGCGGTAGTGACGGTATTGAATTTGCACGTCAGCAAAAGGGCCTGAGAATGGGAGCCGATATTGTGACCGCTACTCCAGGTCGACTGCTCGCCCATTTAAAAATGGGCAAAATAAATTTGCATGACGTTCAGTTTTTTATCCTTGACGAAGCCGACCGTATGCTTGATATGGGCTTTTTTGAGGATATCATGCAAATTGAGCGCCGGTTGCCCAAAGACCGACAGACGCTTCTTTTTTCGGCAACAATGCCATCCAAGATACAACAGCTCGCTTCGTCGATTCTTGATAACCCGGTCGAGGTAAAAATTGCCGTTTCTCGTCCAACCGATAAAATTTCACAATCGGCTGTCGTTTGTTATGAACGGCAGAAATTTGACATTCTTGAACGGTATTTCAAAGATGGATATAATAACCGTGTTATAGTTTTTGCATCGTCAAAACTGAAAGTAAAGGAATTGTCACGTCAGTTGAGACAGCATGGTTGGAAAGCCGGTGAGATGCACAGTGATCTTGACCAACAACAGCGTGAAGACGCAATGTTCAAGTTCACATCGGGAAAAATCGGTATATTGATTGCAACCGATATTGTTGCCCGTGGCATCGACATTGATGACATCACTATGGTTGTAAACTATGATGTCCCGCGTGAATCAGAGGATTACATCCATCGCATCGGTCGGACGGCACGCGCCAATGCCGACGGTAAAGCTGTGACATTTATCAGTGAGACCGACCAGATACGTTTCGGTCGTATCGAGAAATTTCTTGGATATGAAGTGACAAAAGAGCCTGTTCCCGAAGAATTTGGCGAAGTACCGCCCTATCGCCCCATCCCTCGAAACAGCCGTAATCGCCGAAAGTCATCCTCAAGGACTCCAGGAACACAAAAGAATGCCACCGGTCACCACAAAAATAAGTTGCCCGATGGACAAAACGAAAAGAATCCAAACCGTAAAAAACGTTATTATCCCCGTAATAAGAGAAATGGACCCAATGTCAATAGTTAATCAGGACACTATAACTAATGCCTGCTGAAAAAACAACACATATCGCCTATGTCGTTTCATCAGATAATTTTTTAGCTGATGTACGCATCAACTCGCTTTCAAATGATGATTGTAACGGCTGTATGATTGCTTCGGTTTGTTCATTGCCAACCATGACTACTCTTTCAGACGTTATCAGTCCTGAAAAAAAGATTCCTACCGGGAAAAAAGTTATAATAGAACCTATAAAATCAACACCATGGAATGCGATAATAATCACATTCCTAATACCGTTGATTGTTGTTCTGGTACTTGTTGTCGGATTATCGTATATCGGAGTTGCCCAATGGATTCAGGCTGTTGGTGCGCTCGTTTTTTTTTCCGTCTATTTTCTCATTTTATATTTCTTACGAAAAAAACTTGAGGAAAAACTTAGATGGCACATAATTGAAATAATCGAATAATTACTAATATTTTACAAATTAATGTCAGTTATTTTATCCTCAACCCTTTTGCTTGGAGGTATAGGTGTGGCCGGTGCCGGTTTACTCTATGTAGTTGCCAAAAAGTTTTATGTGGCTGAAGACCCTCGCATCGAAGAAGTTGAAGCCCTGCTACCCGGAGCAAATTGTGGCGGATGTGGCTACAACGGATGTCACGATTTTGCTACTGCTTGCTGTAATGCTACATCGCTTAACGGCATGAATTGTCCCGGCGCCGGACCCGCCGCTATGGAAAAAATAGCATCCATAGTTGGGCTTGTGGCCGATGTTACTGTCCCTAAAGTAGCCGTCTTGAAATGTAATGGCACTCATGCTGCTCGTCAGGCTATAGTAATATATGATGGTGCCGCTTCATGTGCATTGCTATCGACTGTTGCAGCTCCGGGCTGCCGATTTGGTTGTCTAGGGCAAGGAGATTGTGTCAAGGTATGTCGGTTCGGTGCTTTAAAGATGGATGCTGAAACAGGTCTGCCGGTGATAGACGATGAGAAATGTACGGCGTGTGGCGAATGTGTCACCCATTGCCCCCGTAAAATTATAGAATTGAGAAACAAAGGTCCTCGCGGTTTACGCGTCTGGGTCGATTGTTCAAGCCGGGACAAGGGCGGCGTGGCAATGAAACTATGTAAATCGGCATGTATCGGGTGTGGCAAGTGTGCCAAAGAATGTCCCCACGGTGCAATCGTCGTTGAAAACAATCTTGCTTATATCGATTTTGAAAAATGCCGTCTGTGTCGCAAGTGTGTCGACGTTTGTCCGACTCATGCGATACATACAGCCAATTTCCCTAAACCTAAGGTAAAAGCAGAAACGTTATGAAAAAATTTACATTTAGAAAGGGAGGAATACATCCTCCTCAAGATAAATTGACAGCTGAAAAAGGTATCGTTGACATGCCTTTACCATCAAAGGTTGTTCTCAGTCTGTCTCAATCGATTGGTGTACCGGCTGTAACATCATTGAAAAAAGGCGATAAGGTTCGTCGTGGCGATATGGTTGGTCAACCTGGAGGTTTTGTCTCAGCTCCTGTTCACACCCCGATATCGGGTACAGTTGTCTCGGTCGGTACAGTCACGTCACCAACCGGGATGTTTTCTAACGGAATTGTGATTGAAGCTGATGAGAATGACCATCGCGCCGACCTGCAGATGATTGGCGACATGACTTTTGTACGCAGTGAAGCCGAGGCTTTGGCTCTGTCAAAAGAACAACTTATCGATATCATTGGTAATGCTGGTATTGTAGGATTGGGGGGTGCCACATTCCCGACTAAAGTCAAACTACTTCCGCCCGAAGGAATGAAAGCTGATATTCTCATTGTCAATGCCGCCGAGTGTGAACCTTATCTCACGTGTGACGAGGCAATCATGCTTGAGCAGCCGCGTGAGATTGTCGAGGGTGTACGCTATCTTATGAAGGCTGCCGCCGTCGATAAAGCGGTAATTGCTATCGAAGACAATAAACCACGTGCTATCGAGACCATGACTCAGGCCGTTCATTCGTTTGATAACATTACCGTTGCGACATGTCGCACAAAATATCCACAAGGTAGTGAAAAACAGCTTATCAAAGCTGTTACCGGACGTGAGGTCGCTTCAGGAGCACTCCCCGTTTCAGTCGGTGCTATTGTTGATAATGTCGCTACAGTTTTAGCGGTATATCATGCTGTACGCTGGGGCCTTCCTTTGATAGAGCGTGTAGTGACCGTCACAGGACCGTCGGTGTCCAATCCCGGAAACTATCGTGTTCCGGTAGGTACTACCCTCTCAACATTGGCCGATATGGCAGGTGGTATTCCCGATGACACGGGCAAAATCATTATTGGTGGTCCAATGATGGGTAAAGCTGCCATCACACTTGACTCCCCGGCGACAAAAGGGGTGTCGGGCATATTGTTTCTGCCTGAATCACAAAGCCACCGGCGTGTTCCTACGCCATGTGTGAGATGTGCAAAGTGTGTCGACGCTTGTCCTATGGGCCTTGAACCCTATCTGATTTCAATTTTGTCAGCTCAGTCACGATTTGATGAAGCCGACAGCAATCATGTGGCCGATTGTATCGAGTGTGGCAGTTGTATGTATACCTGTCCGTCAGCTCGACCGCTTCTTGACAATATCAGGGTTGGTAAATCGACTGTACTTGCCCGTCGTCGTGCAAAAAAAATAATGAATTAAAAACTTGATTAAACCAATTATATGTTAACCATTTCAGCTTCACCTCATATCCACACTACCCGGACAACATCGGGGGCAATGTGGAACGTAGTGATCGCTCTGATACCGGCCTTAATCTGTGCCCTATTCTATTTTGGAATAGGGGCAGCTGTTGTCACTGTGACCTCGATTGCCGGTTGCGTTGCTTCGGAATATCTCATCAATCGTTTCATGCTGAAACGCCAATGTACCATTACCGACGGGTCGGCTATTTTGACCGGTCTGCTGCTTGCTTTCAATCTCCCGT
>JAIDNJ010000237.1 GCA_029063895.1 Muribaculaceae bacterium
ATAATTAATATGACTCAACAAATTCGATATAATCTGTTGGCTCTGCTGACAGTTGGAGTCTGGGGAATAACTTTTGTATCGACAAAAATACTTCTTTCAGATGGTCTTACTCCCACTTGGATTTTTATTACCCGATTTGCATTGGCTTATATCTGCGTTCTGATACTTTATCATAAAAAGTTGTGGTCGAATTCAGTTAAAGACGAATTATGTATGGTAGCAATGGGTTTAACCGGAGGCTCATTTTATTTTATAACTGAGAATTCTGCATTGCGATTAACTTTTGCGTCCAATGTATCTCTGATTATCTGCACTGCTCCTATATTAACAATGTTTTTGAATTCAATTATTTATAAGAATAAGGTGGGAGTTAAAGCAGCTGTTGGTTCTGGTCTTGCGATAAGTGGAGTTGCAATTGTCGTTTTGAATGGCTCTCTTAAATTTGGACTAAATCCGTATGGAGATTTATTAACATTCCTTGCGGCATTGAGTTGGGCAAGCTACTGTATGTTATTAAAATTCATGAATACTCGCTATTCAAATTTAATGATTACACGAAAGGTATTTTTCTATGGATGTTTATCGGCTCTTATTTACAGTATATTTGAACCATTCCCTGAATTATCATCAGGGTATGTTATATCTCGCGTGATTTTTAATTTATTGTTTCTTAGTTTAATAGCTTCATTTTTATGTTATATTATATGGAATAAGGCAGTACAGGTACTTGGACCAAATAAAACATCAAATTACATATATTTTACACCATTAATCACAGTAATAGCATCAACAATTATTTTAAATGAACCGATTTCTTGTTGGTTGATAATTGGAGCAACCGTTATAATTGTCGGGGTATATATGTCATCAAAATAGCATTTAAACGTCAAGGCTACTCATTTCAATATCGCGGATGAAGCGGCAGATTCTCCTTTCAGTTCATCGTTCCTTCCAACCTTTTTACCGTAGCCAAAAGTATATGTGATTGATAATGAAAATTTCATGTGCTGCCCGGGAGAATAGCATAAACTCGACATGTTGTAATATTCCGACCTCAGCAGTTCTTTATTTGAGCGCCAGGATGAACGAAAGAAGTTGGCCGCTTCGACTCCAATATTCCAATAGCCGTTACCCCATCCCACTTGTAAACTGTATTGTGACGTAGTTTTATGTTCGATACCACTGTTTTCATCGGGATAGTGGCTTGGTGTTACGTACCATCCCAAAGCATACAAATTTCCGAAATAATAAATCAATTGGGTCGTACATGTTATTTCATTACGGCTCATGGCAAATGTTCCGGTTGTTTTCCTTAACCAAACTTGCGGATTTAATGATGCTGAAAGTTTGCCGCCAAGTAAATTTGCCGATACATTAAAACCGAACATCGTCGACATGTATGAACCGTTATTTGTATAGTAGCGGAGCATTGTGCCATCATGGCCTTCGGGTAGAAAACTTGAAACACGTCGTTGTGAAATGTTGTAATGAAAGCCGGTGAATGCCAGTTGCCATTTGTTGGACGGTAGCCACACTCCATGTAACGCTATCTCGTATGTGGGTGAGTTTTTCATATCGGGATTACCGGCATAGGACATCAACTCATCTTGTTGAAGGATAACCGGACTCGTTGAGGACGCTGTTGGGATTGTTTCATAAAACTCATATGATGTACTTATCTGAGAGTTATCGGAGGGAGAATAACTTACTTCAGCATTGATTCTTGGATAGGATGTATGTGTTTTATAATCACTTATTGAGTTTGTTTGCCATGCCCATCCCATATTAAGCGCGGTACTCCATTTTTCAGTGGCATAATCATATGAAGCTCCGGCTTGATATTCATGGATTTTATATATCTCACTTGATGAAGAGTTTCCGCTATATTCAATCTTATGATTTTGCCATTGTCCTGTTGTATAAACTCTTACAGAATGAATATCATTAATTTGCCAGTTAAGTGCCGGAGTAACTTCACCCGAATATGATTTTTCATGGGCGTTATTTGTTATCGAAAGATTCTCAAATCCATTGTAGTGAGAGAACAAGCGATTGTTTCCATATTCAAATCTTGAATCTATATTCAAACTCAGATCATGGGGAAGTGTAAAGAGATATTGTCCTGAATATCTTGCTGTCATGTTTTTGGATGATACTGTTGATGTTGTTGTTACATCTCTGTCCAAATTATTGTCATACACTATATCGTTTGTTGTCTCATTGTCGGGTGATGATATGTAGTTCAGACTTATACGATTATTAAGTTGGACTTTGTCTCTGTCATATATCGCCCTGAATGAAACGTCGTTTGTTGTTTGATGGGTGGCGGTTGTACTGCTGTTAATCATGCGGCTTATATTGGCCGGGCCGTTCCCATACAAATCTGTAAACATCATATCTTCAATGGTTTCGTTCCCTGCATGTCTTATTTCATTATACTTTTCTCCGGCATAGAAATCGAAATTCATCGCTTTGTATTTCATCTTGGAATAAACCGACGCATCGGTTGACATCACACCGAGACTTTGAGTGCCATTGATTTTGGTATAGCCGCCCCACTCATATTTCTGCATTACGAAATTAACTACATATCTTTTGCCAAAAAATCTCGGGTCTGAGGTAGTGATGTAATATTCCACACGTTTGACATCTTTCGGATTTAGACCGTTGATATCTTCTGTTGATGCTTCGATGAAATTGATGAAGACTGCTACCGGATGACCCGATTGAGTTTTAACGATATTGTTGATCGGGTCTATTGACAACTGAGGAATCGACATGATTCTCAATAGTGATGTCGCATCGTTAGCAGCATTCTTTTGTTTAAGGGTCGGGGTAAAGGATGAAACTTTAGCGGTTGTGTTCTGCATAGATGCCACGATAGAAACTTCGCCGAGGTCTTTGGCTTTAATAGAATCGGGATATTCGGCAGGCTGTTGGGCATGAGATGTTATGCTCAACAGTAGAGTGGCTATGAACGATATTATAGTTATTCTCATTTTTATGATTCAGGTTCTCAACCTGATTTATCAGTCTTCTCTATTGTTATTGACATATCGGGCTGTACGGTGGTCCGATATTTGGCCTTTGAAGTCAAGACCGAAACCAAAGGAATAGATGTTACCATCCATATCTTTATAGGGCTCGATGTCGTGGGGCCGGTCTTCACAGTGCTTCTCAATCGCCTCCATTGACAAGGGGAGCTCAAACGGCAGGAGGGCCGACGGTGAGGTTTGCCCTGAAATAATGTCAAGGAATGCTTGATTCTGAACACTGAAGCCTATAAGGATGGCATCGGCAAGCGGTTCAACCTCGGTCATCACGGTCGGATTATTCATTGCCATCACTACAATAACAGGACGAGTACCCATTTGTCGCCGTGTTTCTTCAAGAAAGTCAAGCTCACATTCGTTCATGGCTGTGACGCTTTTTCCGCGGTAAGAACGGTCGATGTTTCCGTCAAACGGGTCGGTAGCAATACTGTGCTCACGGGCTGCTACAGCTGTGTAAGGACGATATTGCAGCGTAATGGGTATGTAGCCGTTACCGCCTTTTTCCTTGTCGGCCGGGTCATATCCGGCACGAAAGCTTTTAGGCGATTCCATAAAAACGATTGCAAAATCGGCTTTTTCGGGAGTCTCGACAGGTTCAAAATATTTTTTCAGCAGATCGGTATCAAATGGAGCATAATTGAGTGCAGGGTCTATACTTCCCCAAAAGTTGCGTATGGCCGTGACTTTCCTGTTTGGAACATAAACCTTTGCTTTAAATTTGACAGGAAGAACGCCGCCATGATTCTTGAGCATAATTATAGAGCGAAGTTGCTGCTTATAGGCCTCATCCATCCATGTTGCCTTACCTACAGTCGCTTTTGTATACTCGACATCAACATAAGGATTTTCAAAGAGTCCCACTCTGAACGAGTTGAGCAGCAATCGGACGGCCGATTGTTCCATTCGCTTTCTCATCCATTCTCGACCATGTTGGCGACAACCTATTTCATAGGCTTCGATAACCGGTGCTTTGACGTTGTTACCGCCAAACTGGTCGACACCGGCCATAAGTGCTTTGTAGTGCCGTTCAGCTACTGTCAGCTTTTCAACGCCCCACGGCTTGGACCAGTGATATCCGACATCGACCGGGTCATCGGTGATTATCCAGTCGGTACAGACCACGCCGTTATATCCACATTCACGTCTAAGGCTGTCGGTAATGAGGTCGTGATTAAAAGAGTTGCCGACGTTTTCCGATGTCTGATTGTAAGAGATTGTATAATAGGGCATCACTGCCGAGGCCATTCTTGTGGCTCCATCGAGCTTGAATGCACCTTCTTTGAACGGGAATATGTGGTCAGCCATACATCCACCGGGATAGACTGCAAACTTTCCGTTGCCATAGTGGGCGTCACGTCCGCCTTCACCCGAACCGCCTCCGGGCCAATGCTTTACCATGGCATTGACACTGCCAGGGCCCCAGTCGCTGTCTTTGTCACTGTTTGACTGAAAGGCATCACAATATTCTTTTATGAGGTCACGCACAAGCACAGGATCATTTCCAAAAGTCGAGTTGAATCTATACCAGCGAGGGTCGGTGCCAAGGTCGGCTTGAGGTGACAGGGCGGTTGCGAGTCCGAGTGCGCGATATTCGGCTGATGCAATCTCACCGAAACGACGCATCATCGCAGGCTCAAATGAAGCGGCTATACCCATAAGGTTGCTCCACATCGAAATAGACCCGCTGGCTCCGGGCGCAAATTCGGCATCCTGAAATGCTGAATGACGCGGATCTGATGAATTGTTGGCCGGAATACCATGATCAGTTCCTTCGACAAGTGCCTGAATGTTGTTGTTCCATCGCGCTGCGGCTTCGGGACTCTCGACTGTCGAGACCAACACGTGACGAACGTTGTCGTTGAGTAGGAATGAGCGCTGGCTGTCACTGATATCCCATGCTTTCATGCCGCTTTGATCATACGGTTTGCCTCCGTAGGTATCATTGGGCATCGGCAGCTTGTTTTGCTGTGAGTAGAGCATGAGTCCGGCGATTTCGTCGATTGACAGGCGTGAAGCAAGGTCTGCGGCGCGTACATGAGCCGGCAGACGCCAATCTTCATAGGGCAATAGCGTATCCGAGCCGTCAAAACTTTTAAAGGCGAGGCCATCATATTGGATTATCTTCACGCCTGATTGTGGACTAAAACCTAAGGTCGGTCCATCGGATTGTTCTACCTGACAATAGCCGTCCTTATCGATATATTTCAGGTTCATACTTTAAGCTTGGTTTACATCTCCTGCTACTGATATGAGGATTTTAGTCGGGTCGAGTAATTGCGCAGCTATAGTGCGGATATCTTCTGGAGTGACCGTAGACAGCAGTTCCTGAAGACGATAAAACTCGCTTGAGCCCTTATTGCTACGGATGAGTCCTTTGTGATATTCCGATATTGAAAAAGCATTGTCGAGACACGCGGCGAGGGATGATTTCATGTAGCGGGTCACCATACGTAGTTCGTCGTCATCCATTGGTTCGGATGCGAGTCGGACAAGTTCTTTTTTGATTTCATCAATCACGGCGTCGACATATTTGTTGTCACATTCACACGTTATCGACACCGTACCTCCCTCTTTAAACGAGATAAGCCGGGCCGAAATACCGTAGGTGTAGCCCTTGTCCTCGCGGATGTTCATAACCAGTCGGCTGCCAAAATAGCCACCGAGAGCAGTTACAGCAATGTTAAGCAGTAGAAAATCGGGATGGTCGGCGTTGATTGCCGGAATAGCGACTTTGATACCGCTCTGTTTTTTGCCAGGCATAGGTAATTTGACCGTTGATCCCCCGGGAGCGGCCTGTCGCTTGATAACAATATATGGCTCAGGGGAGCTCTCAAATGACAGAGGCGAGAATGCCTTGATGACACGGTCGGTCAACTCGTTGTCAATCATACCTGAAAGATAGATTGTCGGAGGATATTTGGTGATAACCGAGCGGTAGATATCTATAACATTGTCGCGTGTCAGGGAGGCGATTTCTTCGGGAGTTTCCTCGCGTGAAAAGGGGTGATCCTGACCATAGTTAAGGCCGATAATCCCGAGCGAAGCCTGATAAAGCACTTTTTCAAGTTTGATTTTCAGGTCAGTGATATGTTTGTTTCTCTTGATTTCAAACATATCGTTGTCAAATGTCGGGTCGGTGATAATCTCGATGAGTGCAGAGATTATTTCAGCTACATTGGAGTTTAGTGAAAAAACCGATACAAATGTTTCGTGAAGGGTGGTACCGAATCTTATCCATGCCCCGTTTGATTCGAAGATATTGGCGATTTCGGCGCCGGTGTGCTTTGATGTACCCTCGCTGATGCTGTTGATCATGAGACGCAGAGCAACTGGAGAGTCAACATCGGCCTCTCCGCGGTTCCACGACATAAGGATGTTATTGACGGGAACGGTGCCCGGGGGATTATAATTAAAAAAAAGAGGCGAGTTTTTTTTTT
>JAIDNJ010000238.1 GCA_029063895.1 Muribaculaceae bacterium
CGTGTCTTCATATTTGAAGCTGGCCTCAAGCTCGTGCTGGAGGTATGAGTCGGGCGAATATTTGAATCCTTTCTCATTCTTGCGGGCGGCATAGAGCTTGATGAGGTCGCGGGCAATGTCTTTGAGATGAGATTTTGTGCGCTCTTTCATCTTGTTCCATGCACCGGTACCGAGCTTGTTTATTTTGGGCGGAACGCCCTCCTTGCCGCGATATTTGGCGAGTTTATGCAGCGAGTGAATCGACACGAAAATGATGTCATCGTTCTGGTAGACGAGCTTTATCATCTCCTGGGTCTTACCGTTGATGTCGGTGCGGACGAGTCCGGCAAAACGGCCTATGCCGTGGTCGACATGCACGATGTAGTCACCGATTGAAATCGAACCGAGTTCTTTTAGCGACAATGCCAGTTTGCCCGATCGGGCGCGGTCACTCTTGAGATTGTATTTGTGGAATCGGTCAAAAATCTGATGGTCGGTAAAGACACATCGTTTTTGCTGATGGTCAACAAAGCCTTCATGAAGTGTCGGCATCACCGAGTCAAACGTGATGTCATCGCCACGGTCCTTGAATATCTCCTTAAGTCGCTCTATCTGTTTGGCCGAGTCGCTTAAAATATACAGTTTGTATCCCTTATCAAGAAAATCGGAAAAAGATTCACCTATCAGGTCAAAATTCTTGTGGTACAACCCTTGAGGGGTGCAACCCATGTCAATCGATGCGGTACATCCCGTGGGTGGTGTGTTTGAAGCCGTGAAAAGAATCATCGTAAACCTGTCAAGGTCGGTGGCAAAGCGGTCGGGGTCTATCACATGCTCCATTGCCGTTGGGTCGCCTTCGTCGGCTATCACGGCCGACTGGCTGAATTTTTCCTCGGCGATTGCCCGGATGCGACCTACGGTATATAATGCATCGCGGGCGGCTATCACCGTCGACGGGTCGATAAACTCGAGCAGCGATATACCCTTGTTGGTGGCGCCTGCGTTGACATTGGCGGTCACCGACAGGCTCGTGACGTTCTCGACACTCAGCTGAGTCTCGACGCTGAATGTGCGCATCGAGTCTATTTCGTCTCCAAAGAAGTCTATGCGGTAGGGGAGTTCGTTGCTGTAGCTGTAGATGTCGAGAATCGAACCACGCACGGCAAACTGTCCCGGCTCATACACATAGTCAACTTCTTTGAATCCGTTTTCGCGCAGCCATTTTTCGGTCTCGACAAGGTCGATAGGTGTATTTGTCTCAAGAATGATAGTGTGTCCCGACAGATCATCGCGTGTGGCTACCCTCTCGGCGAGAGCCTCGGGATAAGTTACCACTATCTTCAGGTCCCGGCTATCGCGAATCAGGCCGAGGGCCTCGGTGCGGGCCACCTGGGAAGGCGGGTCGGGCTGACCATATTTGATGTCACGTTTGTAGCCCGACGGAAAGATAACGACGGCTTCGTCACCCAGCAGTCGTGTCAGGTCGTGATATAGGTAACCGGCATCGTCGGCCGAGTCCCCGATTACAATCATGGGCACATTGCCATTATCGATACCCGAAAGGGCCACCGCTGCTGACGAGCCGGCCATATTGTAGAGCCCGGCACGTGCATGAACACCGCTGCGGATGTCCATAGCGTTTTTAATCGCTTCATATCGGCTTTTTGACATGAAGAGACTTCTGAGTTGCGAAAGATCCATCGTCGGTCGGGTAAGCGGGTATGTTATTTCTTGTCTTTTGAAACGGGTCGGGGAGCGAGAATCGACTTATAGCGGCCTGTTTCTCGTATCACCGACATGACGCTGTCAACCACGGGGTCGGCTTTGAGCGCCACTCGGGTGTTGCCGTCTTTGATATAGTAGCGTCCGGCGAGTTCCGATTCAAGATAACCCGATATTTCGTCGCGGTTGTGATCAAGGTCTTTGTTGAGATTGTGGTGAAGCAGTCCTTTGAGCACGTTGATCTGGGCTTGAACCGAGTCGTTCATGTATCCCTCGTTCTTAGCCGCCTCCTCAAGCTGACCTATAACGATTTCACACACCTTGTCATATTGCAGACGCTCGGGGTCGATGAAGCGCTTGAAGTCGGCATACATCGAGTCGGTAATCTCAAGGGTCTCGGGAGCGGGGAGCGAGTCGTGTTGAGTAGCATATTTTGTAGCATAGTCAAATGCCCAAAGACCGCGCACGATGTTATAGACCAACCGGTTGGCCTCGGGATATTTTACGGTTACGTCGGGGGTGATTCCGCCGCCGTCACGCACCACGCGTCCACCGGCGGTGTTGAACACGTTAGTAAGGCTGTCGGGAATACGGGCTACGCTTCCGTCGGGGTTGCGTCGGCTGTAGTCTATGGCCTGAATCAGTCGTCCCGACGGGATGTAATATTTAGCCACTGTAATTTTGAGCATGCCGTTATAAGGAATCTGCCGGGTGCTTTGAACCAGACCTTTGCCAAACGAGCGGTTACCCACAATCACGGCACGGTCAAGGTCTTGAAGAGCACCGGTCACGATTTCAGAGGCCGATGCCGAACCTCCGTCCACAGCTACGAAAAGGGGGATTTCGGTGTCGATAGGCTTATTGGTGGTCTTGTAGACTTTCTCGTTGATGACCGATCGTCCGCGGGTGCGGAGCACTTCGGTGCCTTTTGGTACAAACCATCCAACGATTCTCACGGCACTTTCGAGCAGACCGCCGCCGTTGCCGCGCAGGTCGAGCAACACGGCTTTGAGACGCGGGTCTTTTTTCAGCTCGATAAGGGCGTCACGCACCTGATCGGCGCTTTTTTCATTAAATGTGGTGAGCGAAATGTATCCGATAGAGTCGCGCACGATGCCGTAATAAGGTACGGGGTCAATGTTGATTTTCTCTCGGGTGACGGTAAATGTCATTATAGAGTCACCACCGTCGGCTGCACCATAAGGACGGCTCACAGTCATCACGACATTGGTGCCGGCCTCACCTTTGAGACGCCCGCGCACCTTCTCGATGTCAAGGCCAACCATCGTATCACCGTCGAGGGTGATGATGCGGTCACCCGCCTTCAGGCCGGCCTTGATAGCCGGTGAACCGGCCTGCGGCTCCGAAAGGTAGGTATATTTACCGTCGCGGAAGCCGATGTAAGACCCGATGCCGCCATATTCGCCGGTCGAGATGGTCATGAAGTCTTCCTGCTCATCCTCGGGAATATATTCGGTATAGGGGTCAATGCGGTTGAGCATCGCGTCAATGGCGGTGCGCATCGACTTGTTGACATCGATTGAGTCGACATAGGCTGTCTGCAATTCCTTGTAAATGGAAGTGAATATGTCAAGATTACGACTGATATCCTGCTTGGGACTGCGGGTCTCGGCGCGCGAGGCCACAAACGA
This sequence comes from Muribaculaceae bacterium, assembly GCA_029063895.1. Classification (GTDB taxonomy): domain Bacteria; phylum Bacteroidota; class Bacteroidia; order Bacteroidales; family Muribaculaceae; genus CAJUPY01. The sequence goes on from JAIDNJ010000238.1 coordinate 3,354, forward strand.
TATCAGAACAAATAGGGCAATTGCCCCCGTCAGTAGTTTTCTCATAAATTGATGATATATAATGCGTTGTAATAAAACGTATAGTCAAAAGTAACGTGCATCCCGCCTATAACGGCAACGAACTTTATGTTATAACAAACAAAGTTACGTTTTTTCTTTTAATTACACGGGGTTTCGGTGTGATTTTGTGTTTTTTTGATATAAAATAAACCGCAGATTCTTTGCTTAAGGCAAAGCGCTGAAGCGATTGGCGCAGATTAAATTAAAGGAGGTGAGATGTGGTATGTAGTCGGTAAACTATACATCGTCGGTCTCACCGACTCGCCCTGACACGGTTCATCGTCCTCTATTAGCGATGAGTTATATTATATTTTTGGCGTTACCCGAGTAGACGTGAAGTATTACGTCCCTATCATAATTAGCTGTAAATCAGCTGTCTCTTGTTTATTTACATTTTTATACTAAAAAAATATTGAGAATTTTTAATTTTTTACTGCCCGATTTGCCCCAAAGTGCGCCTTTAGGAATAGAAGTCAATCAAATAAACCTGATTGTTTGTGACAAATAAATAGAATCAATCATAATAAACCACATTTCTATGGCAAAAAACGTTCTCTTAAAACTGTTTCTGACATTGACCTGTTTTATGGTCGGTCTGTCGGCGTTTGCCCAGGGAAAACCTGTCACGCTCAACGCGGTTGACATGCCTCTCCCCGATGCACTCGTCAAGATCGAAAGGATGTCGGAATACTACAAATTCAATTACAACGTGCGCAGCCTTCAGCAGTTCAAGGTCACCGCATCTATAACTGAACAACAGGCTCCCGAGGCTGTATCAACCCTCATTTCGGGTCTTCCCCTCACGATGACAGTCAATGGCAAGTATATCGAAATCGCGAGCAAAGCCGATGCCGCTCAAACTTCATCGACCCCGCGCATCAAGGGTATCACCGGTGAAGTTCTTGACGAAGATGGCGAACCTCTCGTCGGTGTTCACGTTCGTGAAAGAGGCAGCAAAAACGGCGTTATAACCGATATGGACGGCCGTTTCAAAATCAGTACCAATGCCGACAAGATGAAACTGACTCTCAGCTATATCGGTATGAAAGATGCCGAGGTGACCGCCACAAACGGCGTTCCTGTCAAGGTAGTGATGATTACAAACTCGGTCTCGGTGGGCGAGGTGGTCGTTACCGGTTATCAGGTTATCGACAAACGTGCTTCAACATCGGCCATCACCTCGATCAAAGCTGAAGATGTTATCCGTCCCGACGCTATCTCGATTGACCAGATGCTCGAGGGTCAGGTACCCGACCTGATGTATATGTCAAACTCGGGTGAGGCCGGTGCGGCCCCTAAAATCCGTATACGTGGTACATCGTCAATTATCGGTAACCGAGAACCGCTCTGGGTTGTCGACGGTATCGTCGTCAATGACCCTGTGGCAATCTCGGCCGAGGACCTTAACGACCCCGACTATGTGAACCGCATCGGTAACGCCATCGCCGGTCTCAATCCTCAGGATATCGAGCGTCTCGACGTGTTGAAGGATGCATCGGCAACCGCGCTCTATGGTACCAAAGCTGCCAACGGTGTAATCGTCATCACCACCAAACGCGGTCAGGAAGGGCCCGCCACTATCCGTTATTCAAACTCATTCACATGGAAACGTCGTCCCCGTTATACCGACAAATCGGTTGATGTGATGAACTCGTATGAGCGTATTCAGATGTCGCGCGACCTTTTTGCCCAACACTATCAGTATGGGGATCGCGGTTCTCTTATCGGCTATGAGGGTCTTATCCAGCAATACTACAAGGGTGAAATCACTCCGGATCAGTTTGCAGATGAGCTTTCTTATTATGAGCAAGTAAACACCGACTGGTTTGACCTTCTCACTCATGACAGTTTCTCTCAGCAGCATACCGTGAATATTACAGGAGGTTCAGAAAAAGCTTCATATTATGGTTCTCTCGGTTTTACCGATAACGATGATGTTATCAAAAACACCATGAACCGTCGCTACAATGCCATGGTCAACATGGATGTGAAATTCAGTAAAATTTTTACCGCCTCTTTTGGCCTTCAGGGTAATGTTCAGAATCGCGATTACAATCAACCAACGCTTAATCCGATCCAGTATGCTTATAAAACAAGCCGCGCTATTCCTGCATACGACCGTGTTACCGGGCTTCCTTACTATTATAGTAAAATGTCGGGAACTTACTATGGCGCGTCTTTTAATTATAATGTTGTTAATGAGCTTGAAAACAGTGGAGTGACTCAGGATGCGTCTTCGGTCACTTTTAATGCCAATTTGCGTTTCAAATTCAATAGCTGGTTAAGCGCCAACGCTATTTTCTCATATACCAATTCTAACACTACTATCGAAAGTCTCTGGGGCGACAAGACTTGGCGCGCAGCTGTTTTGCGCGACTCTAACTATGGAGAAGAACCCGGTTATGACTGTGTGATGCCTCAGGGTGGCGAGCTGACAGTAAATCAAACTCGCCAGAAAAGTTGGACGGCCCGTCTGCAGCTCGACTGGAACAAATATTTCAATGACGAGCTTCACAACTTTGCCGGCGGTATAGGCATAGAGGCAAATCAGCTTAAATATCAGGGTTACAGCAATGTTACCCGCGGATATTTTCCCGACCGAGGCATGACATTTGTGCAGGGTATAGATCTTGATGCTTATCCGGGTTATAAAACATGGCTTGCCGACAATGTCCCTACTCTTACCGACTCAAAGTCCAATACACTTTCAGGTTATATCACCGCGAGTTATAACTATGACCGTCTCATTTATCTCAATGCCAATGCACGTGTTGACGGCTCAAATAACTTTGGTGATACCTCAAATGACAAGTTACTCCCGATTTTTTCGGTCTCAGCCTCGTTTGACGCCTCACGTCTCAAATGGTTCCGAGAGCTGACCTGGCTTGATCAGTTCTCAATCAAAGGTTCATACGGCTATCAAGGAAATATGCTTTCAAGCCAGTCGCCTATCATGATTATCAAGAAAGGGGCATATAATGACTACTTTGGTGAATTTACCTCGACCGTTATGCGCAATCCTAACCCAAATTTGAAATGGGAAAAAACAGCAAGCTATAACCTCGGTTTCGTATGGTCATTCTTTAACCGCAAACTTCAAATTGATGCCGATTTCTACTGGAAACGCACCAAAGACGCGTTTATGTCAAAGACTATTTCGACAGTCAACGGTTATGAATCATATATCATCAACGGTGGTGACATAGATAACGACGGTTATTCAATCGGTGTGACCGTGCGCCCCATTCAAACCAGAGACTGGCAGTGGTCTATTTCTACCGTCTTCTCTCGTGCAATCAATCGCATCAAGTCGACCCCGGCAGCCGAGGAATATAATCTCAGTAACTTCCTAAACGGTACGGCTATCGTGAAGGGTAAGGCTATCGGAACTTTCTACTCTTATAAATTTCTTGGCCTAAATCCCGAGGATGGCGGTCCTATGTTTGATGACTGGCAGGATCACTACTATGACCTGATGGGATTGTCAAAATATGACACCTATACCCGTGTCCTTGTTGCTACCGGATCACGTGAGCCGATTATGTCAGGTAGCTTTACCACTCAGCTCCGCTGGAAAGATATTCGCCTCAGCGCCAACTTTGCTTATTCCCTTGGCGCAAAAACCCGTCTGTTTGGTATGTACGGCTCCGGTGCCGAGGGTAGTGTATATGCTCAGGCCGGTGAAATCAAATCGGAAAACAACCTTAGCCGTGACTATCTTGACCGTTGGCTGAAACCCGGCGACGAGAAATATACCAATATCCCGGCTATTATAGGACATGGTCACCCCTCATATTTTAACTATAATCAGCACTTCTCTGAGAGAATGTCAAATGACGGAATCCAGCCGATTGCCAACAACTACTGGGATATGTATGACTATTCAGATATCCGTGTAGTAAGTTCGGACTATCTCAAACTCAACACACTGAGTCTATCTTATCTTGTGCCCTCTCAATGGATTCGTTCATGGGGCTTCAAACGACTTGAAGTTACAGCCTCGGCTACCAACGTTTTCACTATCTGTGATAAAAAACTTAAAGGCCAGACTCCGACGCAGGGCGGCTTCTCGACAATTCAGCTTTCCGACCGTCCCGGATACTCAGTTGGTCTCAGTGTAACTTTCTAATGCATTAAAATTATGAATATTATAAAAAAATCAATATTATGGTCAGTCATGGCTGCTGCCGGACTCTCCATGACTTCATGTGACTCTTTTCTCAAAGAGTTTTCCCAGGACCTTGCCAAGGTAACATCGTGGGAAGACCTCGATGAGGTACTTTTGGGCGATGCTTATGTTGCATCATGTCGTCTCACGCTTGATGATGATGATGATGAGGCCGGTCAAAACTGGGACATTCTCCATGTAATGACCGATGAGCTTAAACTGATGCCTGCATATAGCACTGACGTCTTGGATTATGAAGCTAACATGTTTGCTTTTATCACATGGCAGCAGGATACAGGTATCGATAAATTGTTTAAATATGTTGGTAAAGATGAGAGTTATTTTAATGACCTTTACCGCCGCATCAACGTTTGTAACATGGTCCTCGCTCTAATAGATGAGCAACCGGCACCTCACCGTGAAGACGAACTCGCCAAGGAGCGAGTAAAGGGTGAGGCTTATTACCTACGCGGTGTCTATTACTTTATGCTCGCCAACCTTTATTGTCCACCATATAATCCCGCTACCGCATCAAAGGAAATGGGTATGCCGCTTAAATTTACCGAGTATATTGAAGATACCGAGTACACCCGTGCGTCACTTGAAGATACATATAAGACAATCATCGATGACCTTAAAAACGCAGTAGAGCTTCTCAAAGGTAAATCGCGCAAATCTATTTATCATGCCAACAGTATAGCCGCCGAGCTTCTGTTGAGCCGTATTTATCTTTACATGCAGGATTGGACTAACGCCGCTCTTTATGCTCAAAGTGTAATTGACCAGCAGCCCGACCTACTTGACCTCCGCAGCATCCAAAGTGGGCAGAATTCAGTTTCGGCATCTTCTCCCGAGACAATTTTCTCAATGGGTGATTATGCAGTAAGCGCTCTTACTGCAGATAATCGAGGCTCGTTGGAAAGTTCATTCCCCCAATGGCTTATCTCTGATGAAATGATGGCTATGTATGCTTCAAATGATCTCCGTAACGGAAGATATGTAGGTCAGACTCAAATCCGACGTGAACGAGGAGCATTTCTTAAAGTAGATGGTCAACGTCGTGCATGGGGACCTATGTATGATGTGGGAAGTGTATTCCTGATGCGTACCCCCGAGGCCTATCTTACACTCGCCGAGGCATCGGCCTACAGCGGAGACAATGGAAAAGCGCAGGAAATTCTTGCTCAATTCCTAAAATACCGTATGTCAGGATCGACATCAGTCAACAAGACCGGTAATGATCTTATCGAGTTTATCCGCGACGAGCGAGCCCGCGAATTTCTTCTCGAAGGCCACCGTTGGTTTGACCTGCGCCGTTACACGGTGAATCAGGTTTACCCGTGGTCAAAGGAGATTGTACATGCCTATCCCTATGACGCAGACTATAATTTTTCTTACTATGATTATTATAGACTTGAGAAAAATGATCCGGCCTATACACTCCCGCTCCCTCGCTCAGTCCGCAACTTCCAGATTTCTCTCGGCAGCGTAGAACGTCCGGTCCGAGTAAAAATCGAAGCACCAGAAGAGGATTGATATAATTGATTATCATGAAATTTAATTTCTAAAGATTATAATAATGAAAAAAATATCATATATATTGGCATCAATTCTGTTGGCCGGTTCCGCGTCTTTTGTGACATCCTGTGCTTCAGAAGATCCTATAACCGAGAAATCGGATGCAACATTTGATAATCCGTTTGGAGTACCTGACGATGCTACAGGTCCGGAGGCTGATATCCGTCGTGCTTTTTATAAAGAAACTAATGTTTTCCTCGTTTTTCATGATCTGCTTCGCACCTACACCGATCGATTTGGCAATCCACAGACCGAAACTGTAGATATCGCTTATGAATTAAACGGTAGTAAAGGTTATGACTATGAGTATGATGAGATTAATGATCCTGAAGCTCAGCAGGTCGCCGCAGATATCATAAAGAAATATTATCTCCCTCACATCGGTGGTCAGCTTAGACCATTCTCCATTCTTGCAGTTGACCAGATTACTCAGGTGAATTCTTATGGAACACGTAAAAAACTTAATGCTATCAACAATTTCCGTACTCTTGCCTTGAGTATGAGTTGTTTTGATGGTGTTGAAGATGAAGCAGAAATACAGTCGATTGTAACCGATGTGCTTAAAGAATTCATTAAATCAAAGGTAAGTTATTCAGATCATGCTTTTGAGGCATTTATGGCAATAAACAATGCGCATTACTATGAGGATATAATAAATTTCATTCCCGATTGGGATGTCAATCAGGATATCACCAAAGTATATGCATTGGGCCTTCTAAATTATTATGAAGACGGTGAACATGAATATGATTATTTCAGGAGTGCTTCAAGTGATTTTGAAAGTTATCTGAATCTTCTGTTTAATTACAGTGAGGATGAAATCAGAGAGCTTTATGGCGATTATCCGGTTATCATGAAAAAATATGAAATGATGAGGAATGCCATTGAAGCCATAGGTTATAAATTTTAATAAGTTGATATAATGAAAAAAATGATATATAGTCTTCTCGCTCTTCCGCTCCTTATCATGAGCAGTTGCAGTGAAGATAAATTTAACGATGTCGAGCCTGTAGCGACCGGCACAGTGACCGATGCAGAGGGTAATGTATATAACTGGGTTCAGATTGGCGACCAGCAGTGGACAACAACTAACGCCATGGGTGGAGAACCGGTGGGAGAAATGAGTTATGTAAATAACCTTGGATATACTTATGACGTATTTTCAGAATCAAAGGCAGAGAATCTTGAGAAGGAATATTATCCTGTTTATGGGAATTTGATGAGTATTGAAGATGCTCTTGAATCGGCTCCTGAGGGATGGCGCCTTCCTACCGATGAGGATTGGAACCGTCTTGAGCGGGCCTACGGGGTTAAAAATCCGCAGGACAAAGGGATGCAGGCCTCCGGGATCGCATCAAAAATGATGAATCCTGACGGGTTAAATCTTTTGCTCGGTGGTGCAATCCTTGTAGGTAAAAGCTATGGTTCGGAGAATTATAGGTTACTGCGCGTCAATTCAATGGGTTATTATTGGACGGCAACTGAAGATACCTCGCGCGAGGATGTTGATAACAAATATTATTATTACCGCCGTATTGACTCGTATACAGGCTCGATTGACCGTGAAAGTATGGTGACACGTGTCCGTTTTTCGGTTCGTTGGGTTCGCGATGCCAAATAATAATAACCAATCCTTACGTGCCAAAGGCACGTCTCTACAACAAGTCTAATCACAATTTTTTTCATCAATGTTTTTCAATTTTACAAGTTCGAGCATAGCCGCCATTGTCCTCTTTGGCGGCATGCTTTCAATGACCGGCTGCAAGGAGGCCGCTCCACAGTCGTTTACAATCGCGGGTACACTTCAGGAGGTGCCCGACTCAATCAAGGTTTCGCTCATCGACATGACCAAGGGGGAGCGCGGCGAGGTGATTTGTGAC
>JAIDNJ010000239.1 GCA_029063895.1 Muribaculaceae bacterium
GGCTTATCATGCAATATTTACGCTTTAACATTTATTTACATTAAAATACTTGATTTTCTTTTTCGGCAACTTAACTTTGCATCGTCGGACAACGAAAACGACAAAACAAACCCTAAGAAAATCACTCCTAAAAACTAAACGATATGGCAACCGCAACTTTCCAAAGCAACCTGATGAATCTCCAGAGCAACATGCTTAACTTCGCAATGATGCTGACATCAAACCGCGATGATGCATATGATTTGCTTCAGGACACTACCCTCAAAGTAATCGAAAGCGAAGACAAATATGTTGATAACGTAAACTTCAAAGGTTGGGTTTTCACCATCATGAGAAACATCTTTATCAACAACTATCGCAAGATGTCACGCCAGGCTACTGTTGTTGACACTACCGAAGACCTCTACCACCTCAATCTTCCCCAGGAATCAGGTTTTGAGACTCCCGAAGGCTCGTTTGCCGCTAAGGAAATCAACAGCGCCATCAACTCTTTTGAAGACGAATACCGCATTCCTTTCTCGATGCACGTTGCAGGTTACAAATACAACGAAATCGCCGAGAAAATGAACCTTCCCCTCGGAACCGTTAAAAGCCGCATTTTCTTCGCTCGCCAGCGTCTCCAGGAAATGCTCAAGGACTATGCCAACTGATAAGGCTGCAAAGAGATTAAGACAAACCGAATATTTGCTATAATATCGCTATTGTTTCATATACTTACATTAATTCATCACCGTTAAAGACTAAAATTCAAGTACACATAAAATTACTGAAGACTCCAAACCAGGTTTCAAGTAACCGGCAGCGGTCCGTCACATCGACGGGCCGCTGTCAGTTTTTTTTCAGCCATTTTAAACATCGGTCATTGATGTTAAAGATTTTTTATCTAATTTTGTCAATAAATTAATTCTAATCGATTCAATTGATGACTCATTACCTCAACTATACTACCGCCGAGCTCACCGCCGACCTCCGCTATCTCAAACTACTGTCACGATCATTCCCCACAATCGCCGCCGCAAGCACCGAGATTATCAACCTCGAGGCTATTCTCAACCTGCCAAAAGGTACCGAACATTTCCTCACCGACATCCACGGCGAGTATGAAGCGTTTCAACATGTACTGAAAAACGCCTCGGGAACCGTCAAGCGAAAAGTCAATGAGATTTTTGGCAACACCCTGCGCGAACAGGACAAAAAAGACCTGTGCACTCTCATTTATTATCCGCGCGAAAAACTCCGCATTGTCCGCCAGCATGAGTCCGACATGAACGAATGGTATGAAATCACGCTTAACCGGCTTGTCAAGGTTTGCCAAAGCGTGTCGTCAAAGTATACCCGTTCAAAAGTTAACAAGGCGCTACCCAAAGACTTCAGCTACATCATACAGGAGCTGTTGCACGAAACCGAGGCCGACCCCAACAAACACGCCTACTTCAACCAGATTATCTCCACTATAATATATACCCACCGCGCCGACGACTTTATCGTGGCTATGTGCGAACTAATCCAGCGTCTTGCAATCGACAGCCTCCACATCATCGGCGACATCTATGACCGTGGGCCCGGGGCTCACATCATCATGGACACCCTCTGTGACTACCACAACGTCGACATCCAGTGGGGTAATCACGACATCCTTTGGATGGGAGCCGCCGCCGGCAACGACGCCTCGATTGCAAACGTCATACGCATCTCTTTACGCTATGCCAATCTCGACACCCTTGAAGAGGGATATGGTATCAACATCCTTCCACTCGGCACTTTTGCAATGGAGACCTATGAAAACGGAGACCTTACCAACTTCACGCCAAAAATAAAATTTGCCAACAGGTTCTATTCCGAGCGCGAGGTGCGCATGCTTGCCCAGATGCACAAGGCCATCAGCGTGATACAGTGGAAACTCGAGGGACAGATTATCGACCGTCATCCCGAATACAAAATGGACGACCGCAACATGCTGCGCCACATCGACTATGACCGCATGACAATCAATATCGACGGCGTCGACTACAAGCTCACCGACACCGACTTCCCCACTATCGACCCCGCCGACCCCAACCGTCTCTCGCCCGAAGAACAAGCCGTCATGGCCCAGCTCCACAACTCGTTTGTCAACAGCGAGAAACTGCGCAAACATCTTGATTGCCTGCTGAGCCGGGGATCATTCTATCTCGCCCGCAACAACAACCTGATGTTCCACGCATCGATACCCCTCAACGCCGACGGCAGCTTCCGTGAAGTCTACATCAACGGCACCCCATATGCCGGCAAGCAACTCTTTGACCGCCTCGACGAACTCGTCCAGGTAGCGTGCCGCAACACCGACGACGCCGGTTCGCGCGACAACGAATATGAGATTGACTACATGTGGTACCTGTGGTGCGGTCCCGACTCTCCTCTTTTTGACAAATCAAAAATGGCAACGTTTGAACGCTACCTCGTCAACGAACCCGAAACCCACAAGGAGCTGCGCGGCAACTATTACAAACTGCACGACAGCGAGGAGATATGCGAAAAAATCCTCACCGAGTTCGGTCTTCCGGTCGACGGCTCCCACATCATTAACGGACACGTCCCCGTCAAGACCATCAACGGCGAGAATCCGGTCAAAGCCGGCGGCAAACTCCTCGTTATCGACGGTGGCTTTTCAAAAGCCTACCAGTCGACCACCGGCATCGCCGGATATACCCTCGTTTACCATTCGCGCGGATTTCAGCTTGTTCAGCACGAGCCGTTTGAATCGCGCCAGAAAGCGATTGAAGAAGGCCAGGACATCATCTCCAACACCGTCCTCAACGAGTACAAAGCCAAACGGCTTAAGGTGCGCGACACCGACAAGGGACGCGAGCTCATCCGTCAGGTCGACGACCTCAACCGCCTTCTCGCCGCCTATCGCAAAGGTATTGTAAAAGAGCGTAATTAAAAATTTTTCATTATATTTGCATTTTGTATAGAAACAAATAAAAACAGCATATAAATCATGACTAAACCTCGCATTCTTGTCACCGGTGGAACCGGATATATAGGGTCTCACACAGCAGTCGAGCTTATCAACGCCGGCTATAAAGTAGTCATCATCGACAACCTGTCAAACAGCAACCGCGACGTGCTTGACGGCATCGAGAAAATTACCGGAGTAAGACCCGATTTTGTCGAGGCCGACTGCACCGATATGCCGGCTCTCACAGCCCTCTTTGAAAAATATCCCGACATCAAGGGCATCATCAATTTTGCAGCCAGCAAGGCAGTTGGCGAGTCAGTCGAGAAGCCTGTTCTCTATTACCGCAACAACCTCAACACCTTGATGAACCTGCTTGACCTCATGCCGCGTTTCGGTGTCAAAGGCATCGTGTTCTCGTCGTCATGCACCGTCTATGGCGAGCCCGACTCCAATCCTGTCACCGAGGCCGCTCCCATCAAGAAAGCGACTTCGCCCTATGGCAACACAAAACAGATAAGCGAGGAAATCATCACCGATGTCATCAACTCTGGAGCACCCTTCAAGAGTGTCATCCTCCGTTACTTCAACCCTGTGGGCGCCCATCCGTCGGCTCTCATAGGAGAGCTGCCCAACGGCGTGCCCCAAAACCTGATTCCCTACCTCACCCAAACAGCAATAGGAATACGCAAGGAGCTCAGCGTGTTTGGCAACGACTATGACACCCCCGACGGCTCGTGCATCCGTGACTTCATCAACGTTGTCGACCTCGCCAAGGCCCACGTCATCGCCGTTGAGCGCATGCTCGATGACAAAGGCGAAGCCCCGGTCGAGATTTTCAACCTCGGTACCGGCATAGGCCTCTCCGTTCTCGAACTCATCGCTTCATTTGAACGCGCCACCGGCGTTAAGGTCCCCCACAAAATTGTAGGACGCCGCACCGGCGACATCGAGAAAGTATGGGCCGACCCGCGTCATGCCAACGAAGTGCTCGGTTGGAAAGCCGAAACATCGATTGACGACACCATGCGCTCGGCATGGAAATGGCAGCTTCATCTCCGCGAAGCCGGCATCATGTAATTTGTTTAACAAACACGACAATCAATCATTATGACATTCTCTATAAAACGCATAGGGCTTCTCTCGGCTGCCGTCTGTCTTGCACTGACATCTCAGGCCAAAGACATCCGCTCCGAGATGCTTTCAAACCCCGACAAATGTGGCGGTGTTTACTATGCCTACCCTATCGCTTCCGATTCAACAGTCAGGTCAACTCCCGCCCCAAAAGGTTACAAACCTTTCTATATCAGCCACTACGGACGTCATGGAAGCCGCTATCTCATTAGCGACAACGATTACAAAAATCTGCTTGACCGAATGCAGGCGGCCGATTCGGCCGGAGCACTCACTCCATTCGGGCGTGAGGTTACCCGACGTCTTGAGCGTGTATGGGACGAAGCCCGTGGTCGTGGCGGCGAACTGTCGCCCCTCGGAGCGCGTCAGCATCACGCCATAGCCTCGCGCATGTTCAACAACTATCCCGAGGTCTTCACCGACACAGCCGCGATTACAGCCGTGTCAACCCAGGTGATGAGATGCGCCCACTCTATGTTTGCGTTTGTCGAGGCCCTCAAAGAAAAAAATCCCGCACTCTCGATTCCGCGAGAATCGGGTCAGCGCCACATGAACTACCTTTGTCACTGGACCAAGGAATCAAGCGATTTCAACAGCAGCAAAGGCCCATGGCGTCCCGACTATATTCGCTTCAAGGCCGACCATACCGACGGCAACCGTCTTGTCGACACACTCTTTGCCGACAAAGACTATGTCAGCCGTCACATCGTCCCCGACGAACTCATCTGGGAATTTTACTGGGTCACCGTAGGCCAGCAGAACATCGAGAACAACGAGACATTTACCGATGTACTCACCCCCGACGAACTATATGATATGTGGCAGGTGTTCAACCTCCAGTTCTATATGCACAATGCGCCCTATGCCCGTTCAAACGGTGTCAGCATCGACAACGCCAAAAACCTGCTCGGCCATTTTGTTGACAACGCCGACAACTATATCGAGTCAGGGAAAACAGGCGCCACTCTCCGTTTTGGACACGACGGCAACATCACCCCTCTCACCGCTCTGATGCAGCTCGACAACTGTGCCGGCGTCACAAGCAATCCCGACAACGTTAAAAACGTCTGGAACGACTTTTTTGTATCGCCGATGGCCTCAAACGTGCAGCTTGTATTCTTCCGCAATGAAAAAAATCCCGACGACATCATCGTCAAGATTCTTCATAACGAAAACGAAACATCGGTACCGGTCCCTACCAACATGTTTCCCTATTACCGCTGGAGCGACCTCCGTCCCTACTTCAAGAGCATGATTGAACGCCCCTTTGCCGAGACTATAAACGCCCGTAATATCGACTGAATACCTACAAGTTAAAAACCTGTAATATCAATGATTCGCTTTTCTATAATTTCGGTTCTAATCTCTTTGGCGGCCTCGTTGACAATCGCGACCGCCCAGAATCTTACAATTGAGGAAAAACGTCAGATATCAAAAGAACTGACCTCAAGGCTCGCAAGTGCTGAAACCCCCGAGGACAGCATCAACCTGCTTTACAACATCTATGACGTCACCAACCGCGACAATGCACGGCTCGTAGCTATGAAGCTGTTTGAGGTAGCCTCGCGTGCAGGCGACAATTTCGCGCAGAACGACATCCTGCGTCAGGTAAGCTCCATATCGGTACGTCAGGACAGCATCCAGGATTTACTCATGGAAAAAGCCCTGACTCTTCCCGAAAACATCGAGCGCAAAAAAACAGTGACCTACATCAAGATGAATCAGATACGCAATAGAGCGCGTAATGCCGAGGATGATGTAAGACAACGGGAGCTTAAAGCGGTAATGACCCAACTCTCAAACCACAAGCCTTCCGACATATATGAGCAAGCTTACCTCAACTACGCGATATGCTGTCTGCTGGGCGAATCGGCCAATCCGTCACTGACCATCCACTATTTCAATAACCTGCTCGATCTTGTCGAGGAATTGCCCGAAGAAGCTTTCTTCATCCGCAACACCGTATATACGCGTGGAAGCACCCTATTTACCGAGATCGGAGACTATCGCCGTGCCCTCGAACTTGACCAGAAACTGCTTGATATCATCGACGCTCTTGAAAAAAAATATCATAGCGAGGGGCGTTTCTACCGCAACTATGACGCCCTCCGATATTCGCGATATATGGTCCAGCTCTACAATTATCCCGATATGACGCCCGAGGAAGTTGAACAAGCCTATGAGAAAGTAAAATATTATGCCGAGCGCGACTCCGACGCCCTGCAAACCTTCCATAAGTATCAGACCCCGACTATCTGCTACATGATGGCTCATAAAAAATATCTCGAGGTAATACCTATTCTCATCAAACAAATTCCCGAGCAATATAATCTTGGAAACCGCCGACGTTTCTACGGCTACCTTCTTGAAGCCGCCGACTCGACCGACAACCAGGACGCCTACAACTTTGCGGCAAAACATTATATCAAATATCTTGAGCGATACATTCAGCAGCGCGACTACGAAAAATATCGCGAATTACAAATTATGTATGATGTCTATGACCTCAGGGCCGCCAACGACCGTCTTGAAATAAAATCCCGACGGTCCGAGATTTCAAACCAGCGCACTCTCATCATCGTGACTGTTGTCGTGCTTTTGATTCTCGCCATTTTCCTTGTTATCTTGCTGAGACTCTACCGCAAGGCACGCAACCTTTCAATAAACCTTGTCAATGCCAACGACGCCCTCATCGAGGAGAGTTCAAACCTTATGGCGGCACGCGACGAGCTTATGCGTTCACGCGACGAGGCCCAGGAATCGAGTCTGCGCAAAAACGACATGATCACCAACATCAGCAACGAGGTCAGGATTCCTCTGCAGGCTATATCGGAATACAGCCGTCTCATCGTCGATTGCATGGACACTCAGAAACAGCCGTTCCTCGCCAAATATGCCGACCTTATCGAGCACAACACCGAACTTCTCAACACGGTTATCAACGACGTGGTGAGCTTGTCTGAGCTCGACAACAACCGCATGTCGGTAAGTTACAGCGGAGCCAACGTCAACCAGATGTGTGAACTGGCGATTAGCTCGATGGCCCATCGCGTGGCCGACGATGTGGAACTCAAATTCATACCCGGCGACCCGTCGCTGACCGTGTCGACCGACCAGCGGCGCGTTGAACAGGTGCTCATAAACCTGCTCTCAAACGCCGCCAAGTTTACCGAGAGCGGCTCCATCACCCTCAGCTATGAGATTGACGAGACGACCAACCGCGTCATTTTCATCGTCACCGATACAGGTAGAGGTGTACCAGCCGACAAAGCCGACATCATTTTCAACCGCTTTGTCAAACTCGACCGAAACACCCAGGGTCCCGGCCTCGGTCTCACTATCGCCCAGATGATTGCACGTCTCATCGGTGGCGAAATCCGCCTCGACACCACATATACCCGCGGCGCCCGATTCCGTTTCTTCATCCCCTTGTCACGATAAATATAGACATCGTCCAAATGTCAGGAACTCTTTAATAATTGCCAGCACAAAAAGTCGTATCTTTGCACTATGATTCTGACCCATCTGACAATCGACAATTTTAAAAACATAGCCCGTGCCGACATCGACTTCTCTCCAAAGATGAACTGTCTGCTCGGCAACAACGGCATGGGCAAGAGCAACCTGCTCGACGCCCTGTTTTACCTGAGTTTCTGTAAAAGTTTCTCGGGACTGCCCGACTCGCGGCTCATCAGGCGCGACGAGCAGTTCATGATGATAAAGGGATTGTATAACCGCCGCGGTGTCGATGAAGAGATTCAGACCGGATTTGCACCCGGCCGCCGCAAGTCGTTCAAACGCAAAGGCAAGGAATACAAACGACTGAGCGAGCACATCGGTGCATTTCCGCTCGTTATGGTAGCCCCCCAGGATATCGACCTTGTAAACGGTATCTCGGAAGGTCGCCGCGCGTTTATCGACCGCATCATATCACAGTCCGACCCAACCTATCTCGCCTCTCTCATCAGGTTTAACGGACTTCTTGAACAGCGCAACCGCATGCTCCGCGACAAGGTCAACGACCCCACCCTCTTTGAGGCTGTCGAGTTACCTATGGCTGCCGACATCACATATATCACCCGCGCCCGCAGCCGTTGGATCGAGCAGTTCACACCCGTTTTCAACCGCTATTATGCTTCGATATCGGGCGACGGGGCCGAGCAGGTTGCCGTCGGATATCTGTCGACATTCACCGACAGCGGGGCTGACCCTTATGACCAGCTCGGAGCCGCGCGTGCCCACGATCTCATCTCGGGTCATACCTCGGTTGGAATCCATCGCGACGACCTGTCAATGACAATCGACACGATGCCGCTGAGACGCACGGCCTCTCAGGGACAGACCAAGACTTTTGTCATTGCCATGAGACTCGCCCAGTATGACTTCCTGCGCGAGTCTACCGGACTGAGACCGTTACTGCTCCTTGACGACATCTTTGACAAACTTGATGCCGGACGTGTCGAGCGAATCGTTTCTTTGACCGCCGGGCAAAACTTCGGGCAAATTTTCATTACCGACACCAACCGTGACCATCTCGACTCAATAATGTCCCACTCGCCCACCCGCTACTCGCTGTGGCATGTCGACAACGGCAACTTCACCCTTTCGGCTTCCAACTGATGAAAAAGACCTATCCACGACTGTTCCGCGACATCTTTGACAGTGTTGTAAAGCAGTCAAACGACTCTGACAATTTTTTGAGACAGCAGGCTTCGTTTCTGTGGCCCGAGATTGTGGGCCCCGGTGTGAACCGCTACACATCGCGCCGTTATGTCGACGATGCCGGCACACTTCATGTCTACATCACCTCGGCCTCACTTAAAAACGAGCTCTCGTTTCATCGCAACGTCATCGCCGAGAAACTGAACAGGCTTGTAGGGAAAGATGTTATTACCGATATACAACTACATTGAAACCAAAAATGAAAACAGAAATTAAATATCCTCAATCTCAAAATCCCAAAGTCCCCGAAGCCGTCCGTCCGTTCTATCACAGCTTCCCTCTGCAGCTCCGATTCAACGACATCGACATGGTGGGTCACCTCAACAACAGCATTTACATATCGTTTCTCGACCTTGGTAAAGTACACTATTTCAAAGCTGTAATGGGAAGCCTGGTCGACTGGCACCACATTCCGGTCGTGGTTGTCAACATCAACATCAGTTTCTTTTCGCCCTCCTATCTCGACGAGGAGCTTGAGGTTGTCACCGCCGTCTATGCCATCTCGGAACGCAGTCTCAAAATGGAACAGCGTGTCATCAACCGCGTCACCGGCGACATCAAGTGCGTTGCCCATACCGTCATGGCCGGGTTTGACCAAAAAACTGCAACCGGAGCTCCGATTGACCCTGAATGGGCCGATGCTATCAGGAAATTTGAGGGGCTTTAAGGTCTCAACTCCCGTTTGATCCATCATTTTATAAACTTTTTATTGCCCGCGCGCGTATATAATGTTAAAATACATTGATATGCGCGTTTTTATTTCATCACTGTCAGGTTTACTTGTCGGAGCGGCAGCTGTCGCGCTCACGGCTTGTCACAGTAAGAGCATAACCAACCTTTTTACCTCGGGCGAGCCCGACGATCTCATCTATTCGTGTGAATCATTCACAGTCACCCGCGACTCGGTCAACGTCGGTGGTAATCTCGTTTCACTCGATATTATAGGTCGCAACGACTCGACCGATTCAGCGGCGGTCTCGCTCGACGGTTCTTTCCCTGTCCTCAACAAACTGTTCAACCGCGCTGTGGCAATTGTCAATGCCGACACTCTCCCCGATGACAACCGGCTCGCCCACACATCATGGCTCGCTCAGGCCTATCTCAACCCTCAGCTCACCATGAAACAGCTGCGCCGGCGGGTGGGCAAAGACGGTCTGATTATTTCCGAGCCGTCGGCAATGCCCTGGCCCGTCACATCTGACCGTCCGGTGTGGATTCTTGCCGGAGTTGACGCAGCCCGGGCCGCCGGTCGTGCCGACTGGGCCGATGAAATTGTAAAAACCGGACGTGCCACTATTATCAATGACCACAAACTGCTTGTCGACACTACAACCGGACTCATCTACGGAGCCCAGTCCTATCTTCTCCCGCAGCCAATGCTCTACCCCGAATGGATGACTCAGGCCGACATATACCAGTCGCCCACTCTCGGCAGCAACGTCATGATGGCCGCAGCAGCCCGACGGTTGCTTAAACTCGACAAACTGACAAAATTTGACGGTATCCCCGTCAAAAAAATCGCCGACTCGATAAACAGCGCCATTCACGCCAATCTGTGGCAACCCAACCTACACTATTTCAGCTCCTATCTGTATTGTTACCCATACACACTCCAGCCCCAGACCACCGACAACATGGCCCAGGCTGCCGGCGTTGTCTACGGTGTATTTGACAAAACCACCTCAATTGATATAGTAGCCTCGACACCGGTCTTTGACAACGGTGTGCCGGTGCTGTATCCGGTGCCGCCATCCTATCGTCACTCGGTCGACCGCGCTATGCAACCGCTCGTCCAGTCATTCTGGACTCTTGCCGCCTTCAAGGTTAAAAACAGCGCCGCCGCGTTGCTCGGAACAGCTTCGCTTATAAACACATCGCTCAACGACTCTACGTCAATCAACCTCACCGCCCCCGGTATCATATCGTTGGTTTGCCGTGGTATATATGGCATGGACTTCGGGGATGAAGGACTCACATTCAGTCCGGTTTTGCCACAGGCATTCGGTTCATCGATGAAAATATCCCGTTTCCCCTATCGCAAAGCCACTCTCGACATCGAGATCAAAGGTCACGGCGACTCCATCACCGGCTTCTCGATTGATGGCAAACCTATGTCGCGTTTCATTGCTTCTGATACACTCACCGGGCACCACAAAATTGAAATATCGCTCAAACAAACCCACTTTATCAATGTGAGCCGTGTGGTAAAATCAAAACCGGTTACAATGCCGGTCACACCGGTGGTACAGTGGACAAACTCACGATATGCTTTCTTTACCAACCGTTATACCGGAATAGAGTATGAACTCTATGTCAACGGCGAGTTCCAGACAATGTTTTCGCTTGACCGTTACAGGCTGTTCAACTCTCCGGGCACCAATGTCATCAATTT
>JAIDNJ010000024.1 GCA_029063895.1 Muribaculaceae bacterium
GTTTTCGATTATCCGCAGAGCAAGCGGCAGGTCACTTTCGTGAATGCGAACTCTGATACCTGATGAAACTGACGGATGTTCGAGATTGACATTATTAAGCGTCACGGCTATGCCTTCGCTTTCGAGTAGAGATCGAAGGGCTATCGCTTTATCATATGTGTGTATTGCGACTGTTATCAGACGGCTTGATGTCTTCTCGCTCATATAATGTCTGTAAGAAAGAAGGGTGAGAGGGTCAGAAGTGGAGAGAGGGGAATGAGAAAATAGGTTATGAAGATTGTTTAAGCGTCTTTTTCCTGTTCTTTGAGTATTTCAAGAGCCATATCATAGATAGTCGAGTCATCGAGTACGACAATACCTCCGTCGGGACCAGGTTCGATATGAACCCCACAATTTTTACCGAAATCATAGTTGCTGCCACCAAAGTAGTTACGAACTGTCTGAACGGTTGTATTAAGTTTGTCGGCGATCTGGTGCATCGAACCGTCGGGCAAACTGTCTTTGAGGCGACGGAGTTCGTTGAATGTTATTGTTTTGCTCATGATATTTATGTTTTATGAGTTAGAAATTCATTGTTTAGTCATATTGACGTGTTAAAATTAGAATATTCAGATGAGATATACAAATTTTTTTGATAAAATTTGATTATGTTTTATAACATAATTTTACTTGTAGTTATAATTTATCATTATAACTACTTGACTGATATTAATCTATGTCAGATTTTCTCAACATTGTCTGAATTTATCCATGCGCGGTGATCACGATCAACTTTTACTTCATACCATTTGGTTGGAGTGGTACCGTTGTTTGTGGTCAGTGAGTCCACTATTTGAAGTCTGGTTCCTTCGTGAAGGAGAAATGCTTCTTCACTCTTGTCTTTGGGGACGCGGGGAGAGGTTCCAAGATTGACCGACTCGGTTATTATGATTGCATTTTCAGTTGATATTGTACGTCGGGCCGATGTCAGTGTAAGGACAATTCCGCCTATTGTCAGAACAATCAGAACGAGGCCGCTGAAAAAGCATGTCTTTCTCATGATTACAGCCGATAAAAATATGTACCCGGCTGTTGCCGCTATAAACAATGCGAATAGTCCGAATGTAATCCAGGCCCATGTATCGCTTGTGAACTTACCAAGTATACGTTCTCCTATCTTTTCGGTGAGCGAGGCATTGTCAACCGGTTTGTCGACAATGCGTGAGTTGACAAATGATAGGTTGGCGGCAGCATCGCTGTTTGACGGGTCGAGTTTGAGTGCCCGTTCATAGTTGACAATCGCTTTACCCATATTGCCAAGACGATAATAGCAATTACCTATGTTGTAATATAGATTGCTTGAAACACCATCTTGCTCCGATGCCTCGGTATATAACTCAAGTGCGCGTTCAAAGTTATCGTTCATGTAAGCCTGATCAGCGTCATTGATGAGTGATGTGGCTATAACATTTGGAGCTGTAAAAATTGCAGCTAATAACAGCGTTATTGATATAATGACTTTATGTGACATTTCTAACATTCTTATTTCTTGATGCTTTCCATTTCTTTCATTATTTCCGACACTTCATTATAGGCTTTCTCGGCCGAAGCATCGGTCATGCCGGGCGTAAATCGTGCCATTTCACAGTTGTCGATAACCTCGATAACACGGTCGATGATTGACTGGGGTGTGTTGATGGCAGCCAGTTTTTCAGAGATGTTTTGGCGTGATAGCTGAGATGCGGGAATCGCGAGTTTATCACTAAGGAAGCCCCATACTGCACGTAACAATGCCTCGTATACCTTTTCATTCTCATGACGCAAGAGATATGAGCCGGCTTCTTTAAGGCGTTGACGTGCAACTTTTGATGCACGTGCCATTTTACGTCCGGTAACATCGGCCGACATTTTGATGCGTTCTTTATATATGATTACGGCACCGGCAAGCGACACTACAGAAGAAGGTACATTGCCCAGTAATACCAGCGATAGGCTACCGGCTCTGTATTGTTTGACAAATCGTTGACCGATGGTTTTATGTGGAGAATGTCGGTAACTTTGGCTGCGATATCCTGCTGGTCGGCCGATGCTATAGCTGTTCCGGCACCTTTTGCTACTTTAACTGTGTAGGGGTCGGTCGATAGAGTTACATATTTTTTTGCAGACGGGTCAAAATAAATGAATTCTTTTGCCGGGATTGTAAACTCTCCGGTTGTTTGGGGTACAAAAGTATATTCAATCGAGTTTGATCCAGAAACGGTATTTCCGGTAATTCGGGTATTTATATCTGTTCGGGGAGTGTACTGTTCAAACTCCGAAGGAAAGTCAATCTGTGGTTCCTGAATATATTTGATGTCACCCGAACCGGTGATTTTTATTGTAAGAGTGGCGGCTTCGTTTGTCCGTAATGAAGTTGAACTGAGTGCCGATGAGAGTTGATAATGACCGACAGCACCTGAAAATCCTGCCGGAATAGGTTCGGGGAGGGGACTGATGTTGACGGTAAGGTTTCCCGGTTTGACACGGACTACTTTCTCAACAGGACGCGAAGTCGCAAAAAATCCCATATTGACACGTTCATACTGAACAACGGTAATATCATATTCGCCCGAGTTAATGGTAAGCTTTCCCGATTTCTGGGGGAAGATGATATATTTTTTGAGGACGGCAGTCAAATAATTTTGACCATTGTAGTGTTCGGTATCGTTTACCTGGGCCACATTGTCATCATCTTCAATGAGAAAACCGTCAAATACCGGCGGAGTAAGTGCCGATATATTTGTAATGGAGCTGTATTTGGTATACAATTTCATTGTACACTCGATAGCTTCCTCTTTATAGGCCTGTGATTTGTTAAGGATGATGCGGATAAACACATCTTTATCCGAAACTTCGCGTGTAGGTGACTGATTTGAAGCATTGTCGATTGTAACATCATCGGCGCCGGTCCCCGAATTGGAGTCGGGTGGCAATACTTTAAGAGATCCCGATTTACTTGTCAGTGTTTTACCTGATACACTGACCGATACCGGCGGTATGGTGAAAGTACCGGATTTCTCGGCCTTGTAGGTAAATGTATATTCAACGGTTACGCTCGATGATGCATGACCGTTGATATTCTGATAAGACTGCATGGTCGATGTGGCCGGTCCGTAGAGAAGCCGGCATCCTTCAATTTCGGGAGCACGTGGTGTAGCCGATTCGTTGGCATTTTTGAGCCGATAGGTCAGCGCAAAGTTACGTCCTTCGATAACCGTTCTCGGCGGAACCAGTGAAAACTCGACCTGCGCGCTGACTTTGATTGTCAGCGCAAGC
>JAIDNJ010000240.1 GCA_029063895.1 Muribaculaceae bacterium
CGCAAGTATTATCAGCAAGGATGGCAAAATTGTTCCGAATGCAGCCGCAAGGCTACCTTTCATTCCTGACAGACGGTCACCGACGGCAACCGATATATTGACAGCGAGAATGCCGGGGAGTGACTGGGCGACGGCCAGAAGGTCAAGAAACTCGGAACGCTCAATCCAATGGTGCTTGTCGACGATTTCTTTCTCTATAATCGAGATCATTGCCCAACCGCCTCCAAAGGTAAAAGCCCCTATCTTGAAAAACGTTGAAAACAGTTGAAAGTATAAATTCATTGTCTTTGTTTTAAATCTTATGCAAAGTTAATAAACAAATCGGTTTATTGTTAAAATAATCGAACTTAAATTAAACCAAATGTCCCGCCCCATTGTATCTATATATAATAGAGATAATCAAATTTACAGCTGATTATGAAAAGAAATCAATATAGCACACACATAAAATGCACGGTTGAAGAAGATGCTCCTCTTTTTGAATCGTACATATATATAAACGGAGCAACTCCCGAGACCGACAATATAGTTCAGCTTCCACCCGAGGTTTTCAACAATCAGAAGTTTGATGTTGTGCAAATTGTTAACGACCTCATTATTGACCGGGGGTTAAAAATCAAGAAAGTGGAACAGCTCACCGAGCCTCTATATGCTCTTGATCTCGATGCCACGCGCACCGACGATTTACCCTACCTCATATTGAACATAAAAGATATCGATTCATCACTTCAGAACAAGGCCGGCTAAAAGTCTTGTCAAATTTTTTAATAATTATGGTACTGACACTTACATATAAAGAATTGTCTGAACTTATTGAGAACAGGACCGGCCGGATTCCCCAATTTGAATTTGTCAATTCCTCGACTATAAAAATCATCTTGCCGGTAACAGTGATGTCGGCCAGTTTGAATACCCAAATAAATATAAGAATCATCAAGATAAACGGAGTGTTGATAACGGTCGAATATACAGGCAACCGATTGGTAAATTTTATAGGTAAAGCTGTGTTAAAACGAATTATTTCCCGACAGAGCGAACCGCGCTTAATCGGCGACTTAAAGAGCCGATTGCTGACTATCAACATGGGATTGATTCCAAAACTTTGTGACATACTACCTATAGTTAATATAGACACGATCTATTTCACACCCGAACATGTTACTGTCGAGGGGAGTGTTGTAAAAAGAAAGCTTTCTGAAATATAATTGCTAATACAACGATATTATTTTCATATAAACCGATATTAGAATTGCAAAAAATGACTATCTTTGCAACAAATGAAAGATAATATTGAAAACCCGTTAATTTCGCCCGATTATAAACTCGGGCTTGCCCTGAGCGGCGGCGGTGCCCGAGGTTTTGCACATCTCGGCGCTATTCGTGCGCTTGAAGAGGCCGGATTAAAACCGGAAATTCTTGCCGGAGTAAGTGCCGGGTCGGTTGTAGCAGCATTTTATGGTGCCGGATTGTCGGTCGATGAAATAATGTCAGCTTTTACCAACAAGAAGTTCTCCGATTTTGCCAATGTGAATTTACGTATCAATGCCAACAAATCACTGTTTGATTTCAGTAAGTTTAAGGATTTTGTGGCCGAAATGGTAGCACCCTATAAAAATCTTGAGGAGCTGCCTGTCCCGACATTTATCGGTGTAACCGATTTTGACCACGGTGAGGCCGCCGAGTTCCATACCGGTAATATTGCACAAAGCGTTGCCGCTTCATGTTGTATCCCCATTTGTTTCAGACCTCAGGTTATAAACGGAGTGTCGTATGTTGACGGAGGTGTTGTCAGAAACATGCCGTCGTGGATTATCCGAAGCCGCTGTCGCCGTCTCATCGGAATCAATTGCAGTCCCCTCTTGACCGATACATCCCATGATTCGATACTTGATATAGCATTCCGTGCCTATAATCTCATGGCCAAAGCCAATCAGCATCTCGACATGGACATGTGTGACCTGGCGGTCGAGACTCCGCAACTCGCCCATTATAAAGTTTTCAATCTAAAAGAGATAAACAAAGTATTTATAAGCGGATATGCCACAATGAAACGTGCTTTGAGAGATGTCGAGTGGCTGTCTGAAATCAAAACCGGCAAATAATTCAGTTATTTGCCGTTCTGTTTTTATGTATGAAACCTATTATTTATCAGCTTTTTCCCCGTTGGTTTACCAATTATAATGCTACCTGTTGCCCCGATGGCTCAATCGAGCAGAATGGAAGTGGCAAAATGAACAGTTTTACCCCTCAGATACTTAAAAGCATCAAGGAGTTGGGGATTACCCACATTTGGTATACCGGAGTCATTGAGCATGCTCATGCAACCGACTATTCAAAATATGGCATTGCACCCGACAATCCACATGTTGTGAAAGGTAAGGCCGGCTCGCCATATGCAATCAGTGATTATTATGATATAGACCCTGATATAGCTGTCAACGTTGACAAACGTCTTGAAGAATTTGATGCACTTGTCGATCGCACCCACAAAGCAGGGATGAAAGTCATCATTGACTTTGTCCCCAACCATGTGGCCCGACGCTATTGCTCTGATGCCAAGCCGGTGGGTATCGAGGACTTTGGAGAGAGAGATGACAATACTTATTTCTTCTCGCCCGCCAACGATTTCTATTACATTACCCGTCAACTTTTTGCGCCGTCCATAGACTTGGGCGACGGTGATGATACCTATATTGAATTTCCGGCTAAAGCATCGGGTAATGATTGTTTTACAGCTTTCCCGAGTAAAAACGATTGGTATGAAACCGTAAAGCTCAACTATGGAGTAGACTACGGAGACCATTCTTGCCACTTTGATCCTATTCCTCCCGTTTGGTTTAAAATGCTCCACATTTTGCGCTACTGGGCCTCGAAAGGAATAGACGGATTCCGTTGTGACATGGTTTTTATGGTTCCTCTTGAATTTTGGAGATGGGCTATACCGGCTGTAAAGAAAGACTACCCCGATATAATTTTTATCGGTGAGATTTATGATGTGAATCTTTATTACGATTTTCTGAGCGCAGGATTTGATTATCTGTATGACAAAGTCAATCTTTATGATACATTGAGAGCGATTCAGTGCAGCAATATATCGGCGGCACGATTGACCGATTGCTGGCAACGTATTGACCCAATCAAAGACCGGATGCTCAATTTTCTTGAAAATCATGATGAACAGCGTTTTGCATCAGAATTTTATGCCGGCGACCCTGCGCTTGTCATTCCCTCTCTGGTCGTGAGCGCTACCATGTCACGCGGGCCGGTCATGATTTATGCCGGTCAGGAACTTGGCGAGCCGGCAGCCGATTCAGAGGGATTCAGCGGTCGTGACGGACGTACAACAATATTTGACTACTGGAGTCTGGCTACATTAAGACGATGGCTCAATGACGGTAAACCGTCAACCACCCGCCTCACGGCACGTGAGAAATGGCTCAGACAACGTTATATCAAGATTTTGCATCTTTGCAACAATGAGAATGCGATAAGCCATGGCGACTTTTTTGATTTGATGTATGTCAATTATGAAAATGTTACGCTGAACCCCCATCGTCAGTATGTATACCTTAGATATGACAAGGAGAGCCTGCTGGTCATCGCTGTCAATTTCGGGTCGAATACCTGTGATTTGATGATTAACATCCCGCAGCTCGCCATAGATATGTCAGGATTTAAAGAGGAAAAATATCAGGCCGAGGAATTGCTTTCAGGTGAAAAATCGGAGAAAGTTCTAAGTTCCGAAAAGCCTTTTGATACGTTTATAACACCTCATAGTGCTGTAATATGGAAGCTTTCTCAAAAAAAGAAGGCCAATGGCAATAAAAAGTAAGCTTTGATTACCATTGGTCAAAACAAATTGATTAACTTTGCAAAAGATTTGAGTAGCGACATCCCTTTCAGGGTGGCCTTCCATAATCTAAAACAGGTCTAAACCAAAACCATTACACAAACTTTATGTTACCTCCGTTTAAGATTTTTGCCGGTACAAATTCGCGATACATGGCAGAAGAAATTTGTAAAGACCTTGGAGTTGAACTTGGTCAAATGAATATTCAGCACTTTGCCGACGGTGAGTTTGAAGTTTCATTTGAAGAGTCGATTCGAGGTTGTGAAGTATTTCTGATTCAGTCGACTTTCCCGTCAAGCGACAACCTCATGGAGTTGTTGCTCATGATTGATGCTGCCAAACGTGCATCGGCACAGACAATTAATGCTGTAATCCCCTACTTTGGATGGGCCCGTCAGGACCGTAAGGACAAACCTCGCGTATCAATCGCCGCCAAACTTGTTGCCGATCTCCTGTCGACCGCCGGTGTAGACCGTGTGATCACAATGGACCTTCACGCCGACCAGATTCAGGGTTTCTTCAATGTCCCCGTCGATCACCTCTATGCTTCGTCGGTTTTCATCCCCTATATCCAGTCGCTCAATCTTCCCGACCTTGTTATCGCTACTCCTGACGTAGGCGGTGCAAAACGTGCCAATACTTATGCCAAATACTTCAATGTGCCCCTCGTTCTCTGTCACAAACAGCGTGCAAAAGCAAACGTGGTCGCCACAATGACCGTTATCGGCGATGTAAAGGACAAAAACGTTATTCTCATCGACGATATGGTCGACACAGCCGGTACAATCACCAAAGCTGCCGACCTTATGATTGCCAACGGTGCCAAGAGTGTACGTGCTCTTTGCTCTCACGCCATCATGAGCGATCCAGCTTCAGAACGTGTTGACAAATGTGGTCTTGAGGAAATGATTTTCACCAACTCTATTCCCTTCAAGAAAGATTGCAAAAAAGCTACCATCATCTCGGTTGCTTCTCTTATCGCCGACACTATCCGTCGAGTTCACGAAAATCAGTCGATTTCATCTCAGTATCTTATTTAAGAATACTCTAATTAGATATAAAACAACGCCGGACCCCTTGAGGAATCCGGCGTTGTTTTGTTATTGCTTAATCAAACTGTGTCAAAATGGTATCTGCATTGTCATGCAGTGGAGCGAACCATGTTGACGTATAAGGGCATTACAATCTATTGTAACTATTTCATGGTCGGGATAGGCAATCTTGATAATTTGTGATGCAAGTTTATCTTTAGCCTTTTGTCCATATACCGGCATAAGAACGGCATGATTCAGTACAAGATAGTTTGCATAAGTAGCCGGGAGTCGCTCTTCATCATCAAAAATGGGATCTGGCATAGGGAGAGCAACCAGATTGAACGGTTGTCCCGATTGGGTCCTGAACTTCCTGAGTTCCAGCTCCATCAGTTTTAGTTCTTCAAAATGCTCGTCATCAGGATTGTCACAGCTCACATAAACGATAGTGTCGTCTGGCGCGAGACGTGCAAGCGTATCGGTGTGGCTGTCTGTATCGTCACCGGCCAGATATCCATGTTCCAGCCAAAGGATGTGGTTGATGTTAAGACGCGATTTTAGATAATCTTCAATCTCGGCTCGTGACATGTCTCCGTTTCGGTTAGGCGACAAAAGGCACCGTGATGTGGTGAGCAGTGTTCCTTTACCGTCGGTCTCAATTGATCCGCCTTCCATAACAAACCCGAGACAGTTTACATAATCACCCTTGAGTATTCCTTCATTGCAAAGCCGCGATGTGACAAGATTATCCTTGTCGGCAGCAAACTTCAGCCCCCAACCGTTAAATTTAAAGTCTAGATATGTCGGATTACCAAAAGGTTGATCAGCTTCAATAAGTGTGATTGGTCCAAAATCGCGAGCCCAGGTGTCATTGGTCGGCAGTTGGACAAACGTGATTTTGTCAATATCATCACCTATAACCTCCTTGATAATTTTTTTTGGCTCGTCAACGTCAGGAGCCACAATAATCATCGACGAGTGCCTGACGATTGCCGATACAATATCGACAAAACATTTTTGAACATCGTCAAGCATATAGTTCCAATCGGTTGCTTCATGAGGCCAAGCCATGAGCACTGCCCGGGACGGTTCCCATTCAGCAGGAAAATACAATTTTTTTGAATTAAACATTTTATCAGTCGTCATAATCGGTAAGCGAATCCCATTTTTCTTCCTGGGAACGGATATGCTCTTCAGCATATTCAAGGAAGCCGGTTCGCTCGGTGTAACCCATATCCTCACACCATTCTTTGTATTCAGCACGTAAATCGGGATCATCGGCAATCATACGTCGGAACTCGGAGTGAGCAATATCAAGCGCACCGGTTTGGGAAATAAGATTTTTAATCAACTCGTTAATGTCAGTCATGGTAAAAATGAATTGATTTAACCTATGTAAATAGGGGTTTAGTGTGTTAGAGAATATGTTAATTACCTGAACAAGCATCGGTTACATCGGAAATTACCAAATTTAAACCGATACTACTCTAAATTTGTCGCAAATATAGTAATTTAATAGCATTTTGCCAAAATATAGCGCATGTTTCTTTGCTAATTTGTAGAATATTATGATTTTAGCGATTTCTTCGACCTTGTTGGATGATGAAGGTTTGGCCTTTTTGTCATAAAAGTTGGTATTTTTTTCAAACTAACCGACCGAATCTGATTTTAAATGGCAAAAATGCATTAACTTTGCAAACGCTAATTATATTATGTGTAAAACCGGTCATCACAACCATCCTATGATTGGCTGACAATGGTATGGACACTTGATTGAATTTAACGAAATAAGATAATATGATTTTTGCATCATCAATTGCGTCATTTGGTCGCTATTGCCTTTTTACAAAGCGTACGTTTTCAGTACCCGAAAAATGGAAAGTGTTTTTTAAACGCACCATACTTGAAATATCAAAACTCGGTATTGATTCAATTCCGCTGGTGATTATTATATCGCTGTTTATCGGAGCTGTGTGTGCAATCCAGATGCAGCTTAACACAACATCACCACTTATGCCAACCTATACGGTGGGATTGGCAACTCGTGACATCGTTTTGCTTGAGTTTTCAAATTCGATTCTTTGCTTGATTCTTGCCGGTAAAGTCGGCTCGAATATCGCCTCTGAAATTGGGACCATGAGGGTAACCGAGCAGATTGATGCTCTTGAAATCATGGGAGTCAATTCATGTTCATATCTGGTTCTTCCTAAAATCGTGGCATTCCTGTTTTTTATGCCTATCCTTGTTGTTTTCTGTATGACTACAGCATTATTTGGCGGCCTTACTGTCGCGTTGGTAACCGACCTTATCAGTGTGAGCCGCTATACCTACGGTCTTCAGACCTTTTTTAACGAATGGTATGTGTGGTATGGTATCATCAAATCATTTTTCTTTGCCTATATCATCGCATCTGTATCATCTTACTTTGGATATTATGTCAAAGGTGGTGCCCTTGAAGTCGGTAAGGCAAGTACAAATGCTGTAGTGATCAGCTCCATCATCATATTACTATTTGACGTAATTCTCACTAAACTGTTGTTGCAATGATTGAAGTACGCGATATATCAAAGTCGTTTGACGGAAAGACTATCCTTCATGATGTCTCGGCGACATTCTACACCGGTAAAACAAACCTTATCATAGGCCAGAGCGGCTCGGGTAAGACAGTGCTGATGAAGTCTATTGTCGGTCTTGTGAGACCCGAGCAGGGCGAAATACTCTATGACGGGCGCGATATGATGAAAATGAACCAGAAGCAAATCAAGGACATTCGTAAGGAAATAGGTATGCTCTTTCAAGGCTCGGCGCTTTTTGACTCCGAAACGGTGTTGGGAAATGTCCTGTTTCCTCTTGTAATGTTCACAAACGATTCATATGATCAGATACTTGAACGTGCCCGCTTTTGCCTTGAGCGTGTTGATCTCAAAAGTGCCGAAACAAAATATCCTTCTGAAATATCGGGTGGTATGCAAAAACGTGTTGCCATCGCCCGTGCGATTGCCTTGAATCCTAAATATCTGTTTTGTGACGAGCCTAACTCTGGACTCGACCCCAAAACATCTATTGTCATAGACGAGCTTTTGAGCGATATCACTCACGAATACAATATCACTACAATTATCAACACCCACGACATGAACTCGGTGCTCGGTATCGGTGAAAACATTGTGTTTCTCAATAAAGGTCATCGTGAATGGGTCGGTGACAAAAATAAAATTTTCACTACCGTTAACGAAGCTCTCAACGACTTTGTTTTTGCCACTCGTCTTTTCCAGGAAGTTAAAGATTACATTATCAGTCATGGCACGACAAAACGTCCGGCTGGCGATAATATTTAAACGCCTTAATGCTCCTATATAAAAAGAGTTATATGGTAAAGATTAAAGCATTACTTTTATCATTGTTTGTTTCTTGGGTCACGGCTTCCGGAATGGATTTGTCAGGCGTGTCAAACGTTGCGATCCCCTCTGATTCTGTCCGGAATGAAGGAATAGTCAACAAAGTCGTTCGATATTTCAGAGAATCAAACGAACGTAAAATAGGTAAGAAAATAGATTTCAGTATAATTGGTGGTCCTCATTATTCGTCAGATACCAAACTGGGTCTGGGACTTGTTGCTGCAGGACTTTACCGTACAAATCTTGCTGATTCGTTGATTACGCCGAGCAACTTGTCGATTTATGCCGATATATCGTCGGTTGGATTTGCGTTGATCGGGGTAAAAGGGTATCACATATTCCCTTCTGATTTATATCGCATCAACTACACAGTTTATTTCTATTCATTCCCAAGCAAATTCTGGGGGATAGGCTATGCCGAAGGACTTGAAGACAGCAATGAGACAAAGTATAAACGTTTGCAGGCCAAAATTGAAACGGACTTTATGTTTAAGCTCGCTCCGTCGCTCTATGCGGGTCCCGCAGCTGAGTTTATCTTTGTCAACGGTAAGCATGTTCAAGATCATTCATATCTCTGGCGAGGCGAAGATATGCGCGTAAAGACCTATGGTTTGGGCTTTACCATTTCATATGACACCCGTGATAACATTTCAAATGCCTATAAGGGTGTATTTTTGTCACTTGAACAGCGATTTTATCCGCGATTCCTTTTTAATGACTATGCATTTTCAAAAACCGAATTGACGGCCAATACTTATCATCGTGTGTGGAAAGGCGGTATAATAGCCGCCCAGCTTCACGGCGAGGTAACCTATGGTAACACACCCTGGAGTATGCTTGCTCAGATTGGCGGTAGCGAATCGATGCGTGGTTACTATGAAGGCCGATACCGTGATAAAAGTGAAATTGACATGACAGTCGAGTTGCGTCAGCACGTGTGGCACCGTAATGGCGTGGTAGCTTGGGTTGGTGCCGGTACGGTTTTCCCGAAATTTTCCGACATAAGATTCAATCACATTTTGCCAAACTTCGGTATCGGTTATCGATGGGAATTTAAAAATAGAGTAAATGTTCGACTTGACTATGGCTTTGGACGTGGTCAGTCGGGATTCGTATTCAATATCAATGAAGCATTTTAAAAAATTGTTGAGTATTCCGGTCATATTGGCCGTTTTACTCCCATTTCTGCTTATAGCACCCAATATAGGACTCGATTTTACCGAGCGAATGCCGTTGGCCGCCAATGTAGCCAATATTCTGTTGCCGTTATCGGTATATGCATTTATTTTCTCCCTGTGGAAGCGTGTCGGTATTATGACTCTGCTCATGATTCCCATGATGTGTTTTGCCGGCTTTCAAATTGTGTTGCTATATCTTTATGGTGGATCGATTATCGGTGTCGATATGTTTCTGAATGTCGCGACAACAAATGCAACCGAGGTGGGAGAACTTTTGGGCAATCTTCTCAATGCGATAGGCCTGATTCTCATATTATATCTGCCGGTGCTGATTCTTGCGGTCATCTCTATTTGCCGCAAACAATACCTCTCGCATGAGTTTATAAAGAAATACCGCCGTGTATCATGTATCGCTCTGGTGATATCGATATTGATAACTGCCGGATGTTGTATCGGAGTAAAAGGATATTCGATTACAACACATTTGTTCCCGGCCAATATTTTTAAAAATCTGGGACTCGCTTTTGAACGTGTAGACCGTCTTGAAAAATATAAAGAGGTATCGCGCGACTATAAATACAATGCAATATCGCAGCGGCCCGACTCTGTTGCCGAGGTCTATGTGATGGTTGTTGGCGAGACTTCGCGTGGCGATAACTGGCAGCTTGGAGGATATGACCGCGACACAAATCCACGGCTTTCCCAAACTGATGGTATAGTCTATTTTCCGTTAGCGCTCACCCAGTCAAATACAACACACAAAAGCGTTCCTATGATCATATCCGATCTCGATGCTACAAGTTTTGATGACATTGATTCTCATAAAAGCATTATTACCGCTTTTAAAGAGGCCGGATATCACACATATTTCTTGTCAAATCAAAGACGCAACCGTTCGTATACTGAATTTTTCAGTAATGAGGCCGATTCAGTATATTATTTACCCGACCATGAAGATGGACTCACTTTTGACCACGAGCTGGTTGAGATTATGAAACCGATAGTAAATGATACGGTCTATAAAAAGAAGTTCATTATTTTACATACCTACGGTTCTCACTTTAACTATCGTGACCGATATCCCGATGGATTTTCCCATTTTACTCCCGATGATGTTCCCGATGCCAATCTGGCCAACCGTGATAAGCTTATCAATGCATTTGACAACTCTATAAGATATATCGACAATTACCTGTCAGAGGCTATCGGCGTTCTTGACTCACTTGACTGCCCGTCATCTCTCATCTATGCAGCCGACCACGGAGAGGATATTTTTGATGACAGCCGTCATCGTTTTCTCCACGCCTCCCCCATCCCGACAAGCTATCAGTTGCACGTGCCATTGTTGGTGTGGATATCAGGCGAGCTCGCCGACCTGATGCCCGATGCTGTAAATTCGTTAAAGAACAACTCGGCCACGACGGTTTCGTCGACGCTTAGTATGTTCCATACGATAAGCACTCTTGCCGGATTGAAAATGCCGTCGCTTGATGAGAATTTGTCGCTTACATCACCCCACCTCACACCCTACTCGTTTAAATATGTTAGTGACCGTAACGAATGTCTTGAACTTGAGGATCTCAATCTCCCTGAAATAGATAAAAAGCGTCTGTCTAAATTTAATTTTTATCAACAGTAGATTGTTTATAACTTTACAAAGTTTTCCAAAAAATTTT
>JAIDNJ010000241.1 GCA_029063895.1 Muribaculaceae bacterium
ACCGATCTTCACGAGTATGATCTTCGGCTTCGTGAGATGTTTATAAGAGACACGAGCCACACGAACCTCAGAGATGGGGCCGTTGAAGGGGATATCGCTGACAGCGAGCGCAGCCGATGCAGCGAGTCCGGCAAGAGCATCGGGCATGTCCTGGCCGTCGCTTGAGTAAAGAGTGATGTTTACAAAAGTGTCGGCGTGATAGTTATCGGGGAAGAGAGGACGGAGCACGCGGTCAACAAGACGCGCGGTGAGGATTTCATAGTCGGAAGCGCGACCCTCGCGTTTGAGAAAACCGCCGGGGAAGCGACCTGCTGAAGAGAATTTTTCTTTGTATTCAACCTGAAGAGGCATGAAGTCGACACCTTCGCCTGCATCTTTGGCGGTGACGACAGTTGCGAGAAGCATTGTGCCTCCCATTCTGAGTTCGACAGCTCCATCAGCTTGTTTAGCGAGTTTGCCGGTTTCGAGAGTAATCTCGCGACCGTCGGGCAGCGTGATGGTTTTTTTGATTGGATTCATAAATTTTTCTTATTCTTTTTTATACTTCAAAATTGGTGCAAAGGTACGAAAAAAAACCGGAGTTACAGCTTTATTTGAAAAATATGTGAATCTAAAGTGGTTATAGAAAGCAAAAAATAGCCGATTTTAGGGAATTTATTGTCTATATTATCAAAAAAGCAGGCCCGGAAATGGTGTCCGAGCCTGCTTTTTTTGCAATGTGATGAATTGGAGAGTCAGAGATCATAAATCAAGCCATACACAGGATAAGGGCCTGAGCCGCTACTACTCGCAGGAACATGGTGAGCGGGTAAACGGTGGCATAGGCCACTGCAGGCGCATCGTTACCTGTCGAGTTATTGGCATAGGCGAGTGCCGGGGGGTCGGTGTATCCGCCCGAGAACATACCCATTATGGTGAGATAGTTGATTTTGTATTTACCGCGTGCTATGCAGCCGACGATAATCAAGGGAACAGTGGTGATGATAAAGCCCCAGATAACCCACCACATACCGGTCTCATTAAAGACGGTATCGACAAAACCTTGTCCGGCCGAGATTCCGACTGATGCGAGGAAGAGACAGATTCCTATTTCTCGCAGCATCATTGACGCTGATGTAGAGGTATATGTGACAAGTTTAAATTTGTATCCGAAGCGGCTCATGAGAATAGCAACAACAAGCGGGCCGCCGGCCAAACCGAGTTTCATGCCAAATCCTACGTTGATAGATCCGACAAGGATACCGAAGAGGATACCGACAAAAATGGTGATGAGGTTGGGCTGGTTGAGACGTTTCATCGAGTTACCCATTTTTTGGGCGAGGCGGTCGATGTCTTCAAGCGGACCTACAACGGTGATGCGGTCACCCATCTGAAGACGAAGACCGGGTTCGGCGAGCAGGTCAACTCCGGCACGGTTTACGCGGGTAGCGTTGAGACTGTAACCTTTGTGCAGACGAAGCGAACCGAGGGTGACACCGTTGTAAGATGGCTGAGTGATGAGAATGCGTCGTGACACAACGTTTGTAGGCGATGCTTCTTCAAGATTCACATCGCTCTCGATGCCGATGAGAGCCGAGAAGCGTTCTTTGTCGGGAGCCGAGAGGACGGTGAGAAGGCGGTCTCCGATATTGATTTCGGTTGATGCCATCGGGATAACGATAGTGCCGTCTGATTTCATCAGTCGTGAGACCACAAAGTTGCAGTTTATAATCTGATGCAATTTCTGAAGTGTCATACCATCGACAAGATTGTTGGTCACTTCGATGGTTATGAGATATGGTTTGAGCTGGCTGTTTTCCTGATACTCCTCGATTTGACGTATTTCGTCATCGATGTGGATGCGGAAAATAGCTTTGATAATGAACATAGCCGTTATGATACCTACAACACCGAGAGGATAGGCGGCGGCATATCCCATTGCCATCACGTTTTCAGCGTCGGCATTGCCTACGGTCTGCTGGGCGGCTGCAAGTCCGGGGGTGTTGGTAACAGCACCTGACATGATTCCGACCAAAGCGCTTATCGACGTATTGCCTCCCTCGATAAAATAAATTGCGAGTACGATTGCAACGTTCAGAGCGATAGCCGATACAGCCAGAATATTGAGCCTGACTCCACCTTCTTTAAAAGAAGAGAAGAAACCGGGACCCACCTGAAGTCCGATAGCAAAAATGAAAAGAATCAATCCGAATTCTCGGACAAACTTTAAAACTTGTGTGTCTACTTCATACCCGTTTGCCCCCATTATAATGCCTACGAAAAGCACAAACGTGACTCCGAGTGACACACCTTTTACTTTTAATTTGCCAAGACACAAACCAACTGCGATAACAAATGAGTACAAAATAATTGTAGCTCCGAGGTTGAGGTTGTGCGGCGATAAAAGGTTAATAAGTTCCATTGTGTCAAACAATAATTTAATTAACTGATTGCCAATTGTTTAATATGTTTTGAAGCTTTTGATGGGTGCAAAGTTACGGCTTTTTTCCTAAATAATTGTCACTGGCGGCCAAAAAATTTCATATTATTTAAACTTAAATCTGACATTTTGTAATCTGTAAGCACGATAATTATGTGGTTTTATTGATGGTTGTAACACTCGGGACTGATAATTACGTTATTTTGCTATCTTTTTGTTAAATGGACGGTATGATTGTGCCAATAATAGCTGATTGAGCTATTTAAAACTTAATTTTTCAAAAAAATATTGGGAGAATTGTGTGCCGTCGGGATTTATTGATTAACTTTAAAGTCAAAATTTTGAAAATTATGAATGAATTTGACGAAAATAAAGCGCTTAAGCTGATGCGCGCTTCCCTCCCTGCCGATGTCGCCGCGACATATGATGACGATGAACTGCTCAATGTCATTGACATGATATGGGATTATTATGAAGAAAACGGAATGCTCGAAATAGATATGGAAGATGAAATCGATGAGGACGAAGATATTGCTGCCGATCTCACCGATTATGTAACACGTATGCTCCGCAAAGACAAAGGGGCCAAACTTGACCCGCAGTATGTGAGGGTCCTCGTTGAGGCCGAGCTTGAATATGAAGCTTCGCTTGAAGAGTGATATTGCATGGGTTGATATATATTAATTAATGAGCATTTTGATATGTCGCGATTTATTAAAATATTATCGGTTACGGTCTTATTGATGTCGGCTTTACCGGCGCCGGCTCAATTCTGGCGCAATCAAAACCGCACAACAACCGTAAGCCAGACCGTTGAAGATAGAGAAGACGATTATACTTTGGCTGGAGAAATTGCTACACCCGAAGTCCCCGAAAAAGCTTCCCGCGCGGTAAAAACGTACATGAGACAGCAGGCTGAGTCGCTCAATCGTCTCGGTTATGATGTCAAATCGACCCGAAACGGTGAGGTTCTGATTGTGGCGATTCCTACCGACAAATTGTTTGCGCCTAATGATACCGTTCTTCAGGAGGCCTATGCTCAAAAATTACTTGAGCCATTTATCGCCTATTTTAAAACACCTGGCCGATACAAGTTATTATTTGCCATCCATACCGACGATACCGGTAAGGAGTCTTATACCGAGCGAATAGCTACTGACCGTGTACTGTCGGTTTGTAACTGGTTTGAAAAGCATGTCGATGGAGTGGGACCGCTTCATGGCTTTGGTGTAGGGGCGCTTGATCCGTTGGTCCCGAACACGTCACGAGAAAATCGTGCGAAAAACCGGCGTCTTGAGATTTTCATTGTTCCTGACACCGAGCTAATCAAGAATGTAAGGCTGAAAAAGTAGGGCGGAAGTATTTTATTGTACAAAAGCACATAGTTTGATACAAAACTAAAATGCGACGGGTCAGGCCGACCCGTCGCATTTTATATATTGTATAAAAGAATAAGCTGAATCAGTTTTGTTTTACTTTGTCAAGACGTTCCTTTATAGACTCAAATATTTTTGAGACATCGCCCGAACCGTTGATTGCGTGATATTTACCCTCGGAAGTATAAAAATCGCGCAGAGGTAATGTTTGATTGTGGTAAACATCAAGACGTTTTTTAACGGTTTCGAGATTATCGTCGGCACGTCCGGTTTCACGTCCGCGTTTAAGAATACGGTCGACGAGTTCGTCATCATTGACTTCAAGGCCAACCACTGCATGAACTTTCGATCCCTTTTTCTCAAGCATCTCGGTGAGAGCGCGAGCCTGAGGAACAGTTCTGGGGAACCCGTCAAAAATCACACCTTTGGCCGTTTCTTTAGGATTCTTGTCGAGAAGATCTTCAAGAATGTCGACCATCAGGTCGTCGGGGATAAGTTGCCCTTGCGAGATGTAGCTTTGGGCAATTTTACCAAGCTCGGTGTTGCGAGCGATGTGATCGCGGAGCACTTCACCTGTCGAGATATGGTAAAGTCCATATTCATCGATGAGGTTTTGGCTTTGGGTGCCTTTCCCGCTACCGGGAGCCCCAAAAATAACTACATTAAACATTTTCTAAATTTTAAAACTTCAACTTCTTTAATAAAATAGATTGGATAATCTAAATGTTTGATTGGAAACCGGGTTTACGGTTGATACGGCCAATGACCGTAGACGATAGGACTGCATCAGCTGCAGTTTGGGTGCATGTGGCTTTGCCGATGAAGCAAAGCCGATGGTTTCAGTCTTTTTTCAAAACATAGATATCTTCGAGGTTGCGGGCCATACCGTCAAGGTCAAGTCCATAACCGATAATAAAGCGAGGGTCGATAGAGAAGCCTACATAGTCGGGTTTGACACCGTTACGCTCGGCTTCGGGTTTAAACAGTAGAGTGGCAATCTTGATGCGGGCGGGTTCGAGTTTTTTGAGATCAACCAGCAGTTTGGCAAGAGTGTGGCCGGTATCGACGATATCCTCAACAATGATAATGTCGCGGTCCTTGATGTTTTCGCTGAGTCCGACAATTTCTTTAACGGCTCCTGTAGTTCCGGTGCCTTGATAACTTTTGAGTCGGATAAATGTGATTTCGGCATCGATGCCTACCGCACGAAACAAATCGGCGGCAAAGGGGAACGCACCGTTAAGCACGCAAATGAACAAAGGTACCGAACCTTCAAAGTCCGATTTAATGTCGGCTGCAATCTCGCGGACACGGTTTGCAATCTCTTCTTTGCTTATAAAGGGCACAAAAGTGAGCCCGTTGTATTGAACCTGTTTCATCGTTAAATAATACTTGGCGCAAATTTACAAATTTATTTCAATAAAACATATATAATTGTTATCGAAATTTGATATTTACTGAAAAAATTCTTTAATTAAGCAAAGACGACACATTTATGCAAAATAAGGTGTTGTGCCAAACATTGGCACAACACCTTGAAGTTGATAATATTTTTACTACGGTTATTGAAGTGTGCCGGCTTGGGCCTGCTGAATCATCTGCTGGTCGGCAGTGATGTAAATTTCAACACGACGGTTTTCGGCGCGTCCGGCTGCTGTGTCATTAGAAGCGATATAGTCGGCCATCGGCACTCCCTGAGCTGAAAGACGGGTTGGAGCAACTCCACATTGTGCGAGATAGCTCAGAACCGAGTCGGCACGACCGGTAGCTACACGCTGGTTGACAGCCATTGAACCGGTATTGTCGGTAAAACCATAAATCTGAACATTTGTTCCGGGATTCTGAATGATAGACTGTGCAAACTCGGCAAGTTCGTTACGCGCGGTTGAGCTGAGTGTCGTTCCGTTGGTCGGGAAGAGAATTCCGCTTGCAAATGTCACCTTTATAGCCTGAAGACCGTTTGCGTCGGTAACCTGTTCGACTTTTGCTTTTTCGGCAAGCTGGCGTTTGAGCTCGGCTTCCTGTTTGTCCATCTTGCGGCCGATGAGTGCGCCAGCACCGCCACCGACGGCTGCACCGATTGCGCTACCGATACCGGCACCTTTACCTCCACCGATGAGTGCGCCGATACCTGCACCAAGGGCAGCACCGCCACCACCACCGATTAAAGCACCTTTGCCTGTTTTAGTCATTGACTGACAACCTGTAAAAAGCATGCATCCGGCCAGAAGCGCCGCTGCTGTAGTTCTGAAGAGTCGCATAATATGTATTTTTTAATTGTTAAATCGTATTATATTTAGTGGATTTAGATGTTGGAAATCGCTCATCCTTATATGTAATACAATTTTTTATATCATCTTGTTTTTGACGAGAGAAAAAAAGTTGCTACTTTTGCAAAAAAAATGAATGTTTAAGGAATTTATTCACTTAAGTAGTATTCCATGTCTGACACAAAACAAACAACTGGCTTGACCCAGAATAAACTATTATTTCACATCGCAACCTTGATCACCGTCATTTTTTGGGGATCTTCGTTTGTCTCGACACGAGTGTTGCTCGATAACGGATTGCATGCAGTCGAGATATACATATATCGTTTCTTGCTGGCCTATCTTGTGATTTTATTCTTTTGTCACAAACGTCTTTGGGCCAATAATCTCAGAGATGAAATTTTACTTGCGCTATGTGGCCTTACTTCGGGCTCGATATATTTTATAGCCGAAAATGTGGCCCTTAATTATACGTATGTGTCAAATGTCTCATTGATTACAAGTACAAGTCCGCTTTTCACAACATTGCTGGTGGGTCTCTTTTATCGCAGTGAGCGACCCACTTTGGGTGTTTATATGGGGTCGCTGGTCGCTCTTGTCGGCGTGGGATGTGTTATATTCAATGCCGGTTTCAATTTACAGATTATGCCGTTTGGCGATCTGCTCGCATTGGCGGCATCGCTCAGTTTTGCCTTTTACAGTATCATCTTGAGAAAGGTAAATGTATATTATGACTCGCTTTTCATCACCAGAAAGACCTTTTTCTATGGTCTTATTACTTCGATACCGTTTCTGCTTATGGAACCGGAAATATGCAACATGTCGGTTCTTCTCCGGCCAGGTGTTATTTTCAATATTGCATTTCTGGGTATCTGTTGCTCGCTTATCGGTTTCTTTTTCTTTTCAAAGGCCACCTCAGTGCTTGGTGCAATCCAAACCAATAACTATATGTATCTTCAGCCGGTGGTGACGCTGGTGCTTGCCTATTTTATTCTCAACGAAATGATTTCGATTGTCGGGTATATGGGATGCGGTCTCATTCTTTTGGGACTCGTGATAAGCGACAGGTTTGCACGACGTAATTAAACGTAAAAATATAAATTATCAAATGGTGTGTCAATATAATGGCGCACCATTTTTTTTGTATTATTTTTAGAAGATAAATATCTTATTACAAGTTTTTGCGAACGGAATATACGAAAAAAGGTTTGACTGAGAGTCAAACCTTTTTTGTCGGGGTGACTGGACTCGAACCAGCGACCTCACGCCCCCCAGACGCGTACTCTAACCAACTGAGCTACACCC
>JAIDNJ010000242.1 GCA_029063895.1 Muribaculaceae bacterium
TGACAGGTGTTAGACAACCTCAACTTTTCGACCGTTGAAGGCGAAAAAGTAGCCGACATATCATCGGGGTCAATCAATGAGGCTATAAGACAGCTTAATGTAGCAGCCTCGGGGGATGAGTTTCTTGACCTGTTTATTTCGCTGATGCGTCTCGCCTATCAACGAAAGATTATCGAGTTGAGATTGTGGGCTCAAGATGTATCGGCACTCCCACGCGACCGTCAGATTGCTTTTTTGAATTACTGCTGTCGTTTGTTAAGAGAAAACTTCATTTATAACTTCAACATGCCCGACCTTGTAGGCATGAATCAAAACGAACGTAATTTTTCAAAGAATTTCGCACGTTTTATCAATGAGCGTAACGTGCTGAAACTCAAACGTGTTTTTGAGGATGCAGTAACCGACATAACCGGCAACGGCAACGGACGTATAATATTTTTTGACGTCGCCGTGCGTGTTATTCTTCTGTTAAAACAATAATACTACCACACAAATACTATCCCCCATTATCATTCATGCAGCCTTTTCTATATCAGATAGCACAATTATTTGCCACAGAATATCGGGAGTCACTTGTTGACACCTGTTTTGTTTTTCCAAACAAACGATGCTCTACATTTTTCACGGCCTACTTGAAAGATTTACTGCCTGAAGCGTCGTTTTTGCCTGAAATGACTGATATCGATTCACTTGTCATGAGTATGACCCGATCGGTGATAATGCCGCGCATCGAGCAACTGTTCATGCTGTTCAACTGCTATACACGCTTGCGCCGAGAAGCCTTTCCTGACGACGAAAACGAACAGTCACTCAACTTTGATACGTTCCTTACCTGGGGCGAAATGGTGCTTAACGATTTTAATGATATAGACCGCTATCTTGTTGATACGACTCAAATTTTCCGAAATATAAGATATTTCAAAGAGATCTCGGCCAACTTCCTGACTGAGGAACAAATTGAGATAGTCAACCGCTACTGGCGCGACGAAATAACATTTGACCCCGATGCTCCAATGTGGCGTCATGTTGAACATGGAGACAAAAACATTGATACGGTCCGGAGCTTCTTCAGTCTCTGGGTCATTCTTGACAAACTCTACCGCGATTTCGGTAACCGGCTTAACGAGTTGTCAATGACTTATAACGGAGCTGCCTACCGGCGTGCCGTCGAGCTCATAAAAGACATCAACCCGGCCGAGATAATGCCTTTTAGAAAGTATGTTTTCGTTGGATTCAATGTTTTATCGGCTACTGAAGAAAAACTGTTTTCAGCATTCCGTGATGCCGGAATCGCTGACTTTTACTGGGACTATGCATCTCCGGCATTCAACAGCGATGACAATATTGACAATCAGTTTCACAATCCGGCTTCAGAATTTGTCGGCAGGTATGTAAAACAATTTCCGACAACCGGTGTGAAACTACCCGACGAGGGAATCACATCTTTTCCAAAAATCAAAATCATAGGAGTACCATCGACAATCGGACAAGTTAAAAAGGCATCTGTAATCCTCGATGAACTCATTACCGACAATCCCGGTGACTTTACACCGGTAAAAGCCCGACGAACAGCGGTTGTTCTTCCCGACGAAACACTTTGCGTGCCGCTTGTAAACTCGCTGTCGCCCAAAGTCACGGACATCAACATCACTATGGGTTACCCGATGAAAAACAGCCCTGTTGCATCGCTGATGGGAAACATCATTAAACTGCAGTCGAGATGTCGCGTTATATCGGGAGAAACAGCCTACTACTTTGAAGACCTCATCGCTCTGCTGTCCCATCCGGTTCTTCGGTCGGTCTATCCTCAAAAGTGCGAAGAGATCATCTCGGTTATCAACCGTGATTCAATCTTCAATTTCAAGCGATCGGCGCTTGTCGAGGTTTTCCCAGACCTGGAACCGTTTCTCATAGTTTCAGGCGAAAATCCAAAAGCACTCGAAACTATTGCAGTGATGCTTGACGCCTTGAAAAAAATTTCAGAAGGTGATGGTCTCAGCCATGCATTTGTCGTCAGCTATATACGTTCGCTCGATACATTACGCAAATATGTGAATCAATACGGACTGACACTCGCCCATGACACCATCTTTCACTTACTCCAGCGTCTTGCCGGAGGCGAGGCCGTCCACTTTGCCGGAGAACCGCTTGAAGGCATCCAGATTATGGGTCTTCTCGAAACCCGAGCTCTCGATTTTGACAATCTCATAATGTTGTCAATGAACGAAAAGATATTTCCACGTTCAACCACTCCCCGATCATTTATTCCGATGGAGATGAGAGCGGCCTACGGACTATCGACAACCGACCATCAGGAAAGCATATTTGCATATTATTTTTACCGTCTCCTTACCCGCTGCAACCGTGTATATCTGATTTATGACACACGTGGCGGAAATCGGTCGGCCGAGATGTCTCGCTATCTGTACCAGCTTCTCTATGCTTTTCCCGACCTTAATCCTGAAATAGAGATGACCGGATACAAGATGGCTTCATCGGCCAAAAGAGAGATAATCGTCAATAAAACTGATTCAATAATGGAAAAGCTGGAGCTTTTCCGCACCAGCGGGAGTGACCGCTATCTTTCGCCGTCTTCTATTAATACGTTTATAAATTGCCCGCTTCAGTTTTACTTAAAAAACGTCGGTGGGTATGGTACCGATGACCAACTTGTCGATTATGTCGATGACAGTCTTTTCGGTACAATTGTCCACTATGTTCTTGAGAAACTATATATAAGCGAAAGTAATAAAGGGACATCTATATTTGAAGCGCTGCGTATGAACGTTATGTGCCAGACACAAAAATCAGAAATAGAACACCTTGTTGTTTGTGCATTCAAAGAAACATATCTCAAGCAAGATAGTAAAAAATTCCCATCAGGAGGCTTTCACACCACTGATCTCCCCGGCGAACTTGAATTGCTTGCCAACATGATTATAAAATATGTTGACCGTATCCTGAGAACCGAAGCCAACTGGAAAGCAGTGGAATCGTTCGATTTCAAATATGGCGAAAAACGCATAATGGGATACGTGAAATTTACCGACCGGCTATCGCTCAATATCAAGGGCTATATTGACCGTGTAGATTATGTCAAGTTGGAATCAGATTCAACGCCGATACTTCGTTTTATCGATTACAAGACCGGTAACGAACCTGTCGAAATAAGCTCGGTTGCCGATATGTTTGATGTTACAAAAAAATCAAGAGCAAAAGGTTTGCTCCAGCTTATGATTTACTGCAATGCCTATGCTTCAATCAAAAACAGCGACAAACCGGTCATGCCTCTCATCTACAACTTTAATCACATGCTCTCAAACGGTCTCGATTTTATGAACTGCGACAAGCAGCCGATAATCGATTACCACTCGATTAATGGCGAATTTATCGAACAATTTGAAAAGGTGATGCTTGACCTGTTTGACCCGGCCATACCCTTTACTCAGGCTGTAAATCGTAAAAAAGCCTGTGTTTATTGTGACTTCAAAGGGATATGTGATTCCAACGAAAAAGAATTTGATTGATACAGATCATGCTTTACGTCCATATACCGTTCTGTCATTCAAAGTGTGCCTATTGTGATTTTTATTCATCGGCACGCATCAATGTTGACCATGCGAGCTATGTGAAAGCACTGATCAGCGAGTTTGACTTGAGGCATGGCGAAATTGACAGCTATCCTACAATTTATATTGGCGGTGGAACACCGTCGTCATTAAATGACTCACTCCTTGCCGAGCTTATAGAGGGCATTTCAAAGCATATTGACATCAAAAGTCTCAACGAGTTTACAATAGAGATGAATCCCGAAGATGTCAGCCCCGAACGTCTTGATTTTTATAAATCATTAGGGATAAACCGCGTGAGCATGGGAGTCCAGTCATTTATGGATAACGAGCTGCGTCGAGTTGGACGACGTCATACAGCCGCTGACGCCATAAGAGCCATTGAAACAATCAAATTATCGGAACTTGATTACAGCTTTGACCTCATATACGGGCTTCCCGAACAAACTATTGAATCGTGGAGACAGTCGGTAAAAAACCTGTTTGAATTTGAGCCGCCCCACTTCTCAGCCTATCTGCTCAGTTATGAAGAAGGGACAGCATTATGGCGTATGCGCGAAAAAGGGTTATTGACCGAGGCCGACGAGGATACTGTCTACAAATATTATGATATCCTCACTGATATGGCTACCAATGCCGGTTATGAGCATTACGAGATATCAAATTTTGCAAAACCGGGCCATCGGGCCATTCACAACTCAGGATACTGGGATTCGGTTCCCTATGTTGGTATC
This sequence comes from Muribaculaceae bacterium, assembly GCA_029063895.1. Taxonomy (GTDB): domain Bacteria; phylum Bacteroidota; class Bacteroidia; order Bacteroidales; family Muribaculaceae; genus CAJUPY01. The sequence goes on from JAIDNJ010000242.1 coordinate 4,304, forward strand.
GGAGCTTCAGCTCACAGTTTTGACGGCGTAAACCGTCGTTTCAATCCGGCCGATGCATCGAAATATATCGCGGCATTGCATTCCGGAAAGCTTTATGTCGAAACGGAAGTGGAAAATGAAACCGATCGCACCAACGATTTAATCATAACCCGATTGAGAACTAATTCGGGCCTAAACCCTAATGACATCAATCTCGCGTTCAGAAAAGAGATTAAAG
>JAIDNJ010000243.1 GCA_029063895.1 Muribaculaceae bacterium
GACAGAAACTAAAAGCGACATTGATAAATATACTTCAGTCCGTTCGGACTGTTCTTTGTTCTTTTCTATAGGTTTATTATAGTATTTTTTCTACGACAGGCAGTAGACCATTGCATTTAAGATATATAAGCCTGAAAATATCGGTCGGGACACTCCATCTTTCCTCTTCAAGTCTTTTCCGCTTTGTGTAAAAGTTTTGAAGCTTCGCTTTCTCCTTTTGGTATTCTACTGTCAGCCTGTCAACCCTCCGTTCCAATACGGCTGCTTCATCTTTCGACATGCCATTGAAAGGCGTCATCTCATACGAATTGGAGGCTTCTTTCAGTTCGTCGCTTGCTACCTGTGTTTTCTTTTGTTGGGCTTCAATATCCTTATCGGCATACGACAACGGTTTGTCCCAAAGAAATCTCAAATCCCTACGATCATAGTATATGATGTTATCCTTATATAGGACTACTATTTTGTCTAAATCGGTATGCAGACTTTTAAGAACAACCTCCGAGCGCTCCGCTGGTGCTTTCAGAACCAAGTCCATTATTCCAGATTCCAGATCGTGAACAGAAGGGAAAGAATTAATAAAAGCAACCAAGGTTAAGGCATCTTCACAGGCGATGCCACTTCCGGAGATTACACCGGAATATATCTTGCAGACGGAACCAAGTTCTGGTATGAATAGGGAGATTTCTTTCATTGTCAATGTTGTAGTTATATAACTATAACGAAAAAGTAAGGTGTAAAGTGCGTTTATATCCGTAATAAAACGGGTCGAGGGGTTTCCCCTTGCAAGGGTGTTTTTAGGTCAGACAAAAGCAATGCGATTGTCTGACAAAAACACATCTTGCAGTGGTTGCCGAATAACATCCTTTTTAAGACAATAGTATATAAGTTGTATAAGTAACAGGATATAAATAAACACCGCACATTGCTCTTATCTTAGCAATGTGTGGTGTTCTTATTAAATTATTATGTGTAATTTTCTTGAGATTGAAATTACTCTGTAAACTCGATGATGGTTCCTGTCGCTATGGCTTTTCTTTGGCTATAGATCAAGATATACTTGTTTTTATAGCAGATATTGACGTTGATGATAGCCTGGGAGTCCTTAAGGTCGGCATTCCGGTACATAGATGACATTGCAGACTCTCCAAGCGACTTCTTAGACATTCCACCTATACCACACCAGTAGTTTTGTTCCGATTCACCACTAACATTTCCTACTACACGGAAATTCTTTCTGGCAAGCACTACTTCGGTCTGAGTAAGATTACCGTTGTTTGTGGCCTCCCGCGAAATAGCTGCACAGCCGGAACAAAGAAAAGTCATGGCTGTTGACTTGCAACAAGCATTTATTTCATTTGCTTTACATTAAGATTCATAGACGATAACTAGATAAGTGAATATATAGAGAATTTTGATTATTTCAAATGTTTGTCAAGCCAGGTGTAAGCCTGTTCCTTTACTTTTGAGGGAAAGCAATGACGGCCTCCGTTCTCTTCAAATAAGATAGTCACAATATCTGTTCCACCATTATTTAGATAGGAACTCTTAAATAATTCCAGCTCCTCTGCGAAGTTCTCATCGTGCGGATCCGGCTTTCCATCACCCCATTGATGTGCGCCTTCAGAGATAAACAAAGCACGAGGAGCTATACCTGCAACGTAGTCATGAGTATTTACTCCGTACTTGACGCTTCCTGGCAAAGCTAAGGACGAAGGAACAGTTCCAGGACGATTATAATTGTAATAATCATTGATTTCTGACATTCCACAATTAGCGACAGCTGCTTTAATTCGCGGTTCAAAGAAAAGGCAATAAGAAAGTGCATTTGCTCCGGCTGAGTGTCCAATCGCTCCAACATTATTCATATCCACCTCGGGGAGGGTTGCAAGGACATCTACAGCACGAGAGAAATCATATGCTTCTTTCCCCCATGTATTTCGCCCTTCGCTTAATAATACACCTATTCGTTTTTCCTGAGTAAAAAAATCTCTTTCGTAATCATTTTCCGAAAGATCTCCCCAATCCTGACAAGTCTTTCGACGGTCAGCATGATAAAAACGATCAGGACAAATCACTACGTAGCCTCGCTCAAAGAGTTCCTTACCATAATACATAGTGCTATCGCCCATAAGACCGGCGGGCTCTGATTTACCGATATGAAAATAAACATCATCTTGATGCATGGCTACAATAGCAGGAGCTTTCTTGTCTTTGGAAAGGGTTGGAATAAAGAGATATGCACTGCCCCAATCATCAGGTGTATCAAGGATTGGGTTACCTGACTCTATAAAATAACGAATTTTATAGCGCATGCCACCATCCAATTGAGTACTTTCCAAAGTGTCAATGAGTAGTGGTTTCTTTTCAGGCATTTCACCCAAAAGTAAATTTAGGGTAACATCATCAGCGTTGGAATACCTGGCGTTCTCATTTATGATAGTCTGTGCAATTGAAGCTAAAGCAAACATGGCACAAGACAGAAATGAAAAAATTCGAAGTGTCATTTAATTACAAGTTATTTGTTAAATGTTTCTGAAATTTGTTTAGTTACTCTTTTTATTGCACCTTTTAAATCTCCAGCGCGATCAAACCCTAATCCATAAGCCCCTCTACATGATGCCACAGGCCGACCAGACATATAATCAATAAAATTCACTGTGACAATAGCTTCATCTTTATTTTGTTGAACACCATACTTTACCAATAAAAGTTGAGATTGTTGCTCAGGAGACAGCTTGCAGATTCTTAAATCGCTAACCAACTGTAGTCGTGATGACTCGACAGCATCGAATAACTGAATTTCATATTCCATAAGCTCAGCAGGAATATGATATGTCTCGTTATTTATGATTGATGCATATTTATATCTCGAAAGATTGATGTTATTTGAAAGCGTGGTCTTTGATGTTGTGCATCCTATTAAGGAGACCAACATAAAAGTGAATGTCACAAGACTTAAGATATGTTTCATATATAGTACAGCACCACTGGCTCAATGGAGGATTTATGACATTAAGAAACGTGAGCCAACTATGCCACGTCTTAGTTTGTAAAGCTTAATCTATTTCATATTTGAGTAGTTATCTGAAGAGACATCCTTAAATACAAAATTATCGGGAGCGATATAATTAATTTCGCTCGAACATTTGCCGTCTTGCAGTCATACAAGCACCAATCACACCTGCTTTTTCATGAAGTTTTGAGCAGATAATGCGACTATCACTGTTGACAAGTTTGAGAGAGTGCTTTTTCACGGCAAGTTTAATTGGCTGAATGAGATAATCACCGGCTGCCGAAAGAGTGCCACCGATCACGACCAGTTCGGGATTGAAAATATTAATAAGATTGGCGAGGTGTTTACCTAATTTCTCACCGATTTTTTCTATCAAATCTATACAAAGGAAATCTTCAGCATTAACCGCATCGACAATATCATTGAGTGTAATAGTCTCGTTATTCTCAATTTTTTGTGAAAGAATGGATGCTTTTCCATCTTTGATCTGGGACATTATCTCCCTGTGTAAGGCCAGTCCCGATACTTCAGTTTCAAGACACCCTTTCTTGCCACAGTGACATAATATTTCATTGTCAAAAGCATTGATATGACCGAGTTCTCCGGCAAATCCCGATTTTCCCTCATAGAGTTCACCATTGATTATCATACCTAATCCAAGCCCCCAGCCAAGATTCACATATAATATATTTTTCTCGCCGTTGATAGAGCCTCGGATACTTTCACCATAAGTCATAGAACGGGTGTCATTTTCAATGCAAACCGGGATATTAAGTTTCTCGGAAATAATCTCGGTCAGTGGAGTCTCGGATATATTGAACATGCTGTAGCTATATCCGGTTGTCGGATTAACGCGTCCGCCTATATTAACACAGGCATTCAATATTTTTGATTCTTCGATACCTTTTACAAAATCTCGGGAGATATTGCAAATCTCGTTAAGCTCGTCTAACGGAGAATTCTGTTCGGAATAGGGAATATCAAAATCCTGTTTTACAATCTCTCCGTTAAAGTTACATACACCTATATTAATATGGTTCCTCTTTATATCTATACCAAGAAAATATCCCGATTGAGGGTTCAAACCGTATGTACTTGGTTTACGTCCTGTTTTTGAATCACTCTTGCCGTAGTCATTCAATATGCCGTCGTCAACCATTTCATTAACGAGTTTGGTTACTGTCGGAATGCTCAAGTTTAATTCTTTTGCGAGTTCGGGTATTGTGGAATTAAGGTTATAAAAAAAAGATTTAACGATTTTCTTTTTGTTATAGCCGCGTTCGTTGTCGGGGATAATAGCTATAGGCATCTTAATTAAGTTTATTCTACGCAACAAAGTTACTAAATTATTTTCATAATCAAAACCAGTTGGCACGGTATATTTATAATATACCCTCTTTTTTTTTGTGTTTTAGATAAAACTTTAAATTTGAAATAAAAATTGTGGTTTATTAATACCTCTCTCTATAATTCAGTTTATTTGAGATATATTTATTAAATAATTGAT
>JAIDNJ010000244.1 GCA_029063895.1 Muribaculaceae bacterium
CCTTAGAATTGTGTGTTTAATTAAAATAGTGTATATCAGGATGTTAATATAGTTATTGAAATTATTAAATTATTCAAAAGTAAAATTGACGCTATCTCAAAAGATAAATTATGTCGGTTTCAAACTTTTTGGCAATATTTGGAAAAAAATTATTTCAAGAACTCGTAAAAATTAGAAACATGTTCACAAAAACAACCAAAGCATTTTTTGCTGTTGCAGTGGCAGGTCTCATGATGACGGCCTGCGGAGACAAAGATCCCAAAGCACTTCTTGAGGGCCGAATCAATGTATCGGAACCCACCGAACTCACATTCCTCTATGACATCAACGGTGATGTCTATGCCGAGGATGTTACAACCGACTCGACCGGTGTATTTGTATTCAATCCCGAGCTTCAGGCTAACGAAGCCGATATAGCAATCTATACCGGACACAACGTTTACGGTGCTTTTGTTGAAAAGGGTAAATCAGTTTCAATGGAAATCAACGGTGATAATGTTACTTTCACCGGTGACAATGTAGACCGCAATGAATTTGTCAACGCTTATGAGCAGGCCTATTCAATCTGGAAATTCAAACCGACTCCCGACCAACCTTTTGTTTATGAAACATATGTTGCCAATCTTGAGGATGGATATAAAAACGCAACCTCAAAACTTGCCGCAGTAAAAGATGATGCAGCACGTGAAATCTATTCCCGTCGTAACGAGGCACGCAACAATTATTACGTAATCCAGAATCTCTCGATGCATCGTCGTTATGTTGATAAAGCCGAAGCGGCTGTGTTGACCGCACAGATGGACTCGATTATCGCAACCATTGACCCCAATGCCGATGAAACACGTTTGTCGGGATTAATCAACTTCTGGTATAACAATGCAAAACTCTCGGATTATCTTCCCAAGGAGATAAATTATTATGGTTATACTCCGGCAATGTATGCCATTATTGACAGCGTACTCGATAACGAGGCCAACAAGAAATCACTTTATTCTACTCTTGGCAACATGTTCTTCATGTATCAGCCCAGCGACTCGGCAATCACCGCGTTTATGGAACAGGTTGAGCCTTATATTGCCAACGCTCCTATGATTAAGAAAACATTCCAGAATTATATCGACGAGAGAGCAAAAATCATTAAAGACGGTGATGCAATTCCTTGTGATGCTGTTCTGATTACTCCCGACGGAACCAAAACAACTCTTTTTGAACAGCTTCAGGGTAAAGTTGTATACATTGACTTCTGGGCAACCTGGTGTGGTCCCTGCTGCCGCGAGATTCCTTTCATGGAAAAAGTTGTAGAGCAGTTCAAGGGTAATGACGAAATCCGTTTCCTGTCAATTTCGTGTGACGAGGATCTTGATGCGTGGCACGAAAAACTGAAAAAAGACAATCCTGACTGGCCTCAGTTTGTGTTTACCCAGAAATCAAATAAGGAATTCTGTGAAGCAATGCAGATTAACGGAATTCCCCGCTTTATCATCGTTGGACGTGATGGCAAACTTATCTCGGCAAATGCCGCCCGTCCTTCAAATAAAGATATTGTCTCGATTCTCAATACCGCAATCGAGAATAAATAAGTAAAATCAAACCAATTATTATTATGATTATGAAAATCAAAGTAATTTTATGCATGCTTTTCTGTGCAGCCCTAATGGCTCCGCTTCAGGGTATGGCTCAGAAGAAGGCCGGCGGAAGTGTCGCCGAAACCATGCAAAAGATAGAGGATAATACTATTACCGGTACGGTTGTCGATGACCTCGGTGAACCGCTCGCCGGAGCGACAGTCCGCATTGAGGGAACTCAGCAGGGTGTTGCCACTGATATCGACGGTAATTTTTCGATCCTTTGCAATAAAAAGGATGCAGTACTGACTATCTCTTACATAGGAATGAAGCCCGTGAGCATCAAGCTCGGTCATGATGCAAAATATATCAAGGTTAAACTTAAACCGGCTGAAAACATGATGGACGAGGTTGTAGTAACCGGTTATCAAAACATAAAGCGTGAAAACGCTACCGGTTCTTACCAGATTCTCAAGGCCGAGGACATGGACAAACGCTATACCGGCGATATCACCTCAAATCTTGAGGGTAAGATTCCCGGTGTGGTTTATAATCCCAAGGCCAGCCAGCAGGATGAAAACGCTATCACAATCCGAGGCCAGAGTACATTCTCGGCCAAAAAATCACCTCTTGTTGTAGTTGACGGACTTCCCATCGAGGGGGGTATGAACACTGTCAATCCATACGACATCGAGAATATCACTATTCTTAAAGATGCCGCTGCCGCCGCTATCTATGGTGCACGCGCATCAAACGGTGTAATCGTCATCACCAGCAAACGTGCCAAATCTCAGAAACTGACTGTCGATTTCAATGCCGACCTGCAGATAAGCGAGAAGATGGATTATGATAACCAAAACTGGGCATCGGCCGCCGATATTATCCAGCTCGAGCGTTACAACTTTGACGCGATGATCAAGGATAATCCCAAAACACTTCAGGACAACTTTCGTCTTCTTGACGGTGGAAAAGCTCATCAGCTTACCAAGGTAATGCGTGTTCTTCTTGAAAACAATCGCGGCAATATCAGCGATGCCGAGATGAACAAGACTTTTGACCAGTGGAGCAAAAATGATTACCGCAAAGAGTACCAGAAAGTGCATGACCGCACTCAGGTAAACCAGCAGTACAACCTCGCTCTCCGCGTCCAGGGCAAGACTCTGTCGTCAAGCATAGTCGTTAACTGGAACGGCGGCAACGGCGGTGTTCGCGGTTATGACAACTCGTCACTCAGCTTCAAATATCTCGGTGACCTCAAGGTGGCCAAATGGATGGATCTTCACTTTGGAGTGAATGTTCTCAATACCCGTACTAAAAGCCATGTGCTTGGCAGCTACGGTGACCTGAATTCATTCCTTGCCTACGAGTCGATGTATAACGAGGATGGTTCATACGCCCGCATGGAAGCTGACATCTATCCCGGCGAGGAGGTTCTCAATAATCCGGCTTACGAGCTTAAAGATGTGACCTATAACCTTGCCGAGGAAATTGAAAAGGGATATAACGAGAGCAAATACCGTTATACCAACGTTCGCACCAATATTATGGCGCTGTTCCGTCTTCCTGTAGAGGGTTGGACCGCTCAGGCTCAGTTCCAGTATGAGGATATATTTAGCCGTCAGCAGGTTCAGTACAGCAAGGATTCTCAGTTTATGAGAAGTCTGTTCAACCGTTATACAACATCGGAATCAACAATCGAGTGGGTTGATACCGAAGACCCGTTCAACTGGGATTTCGGCAACTGGGACGGCGATTTTGACCACTTCTATAAAGACCCTGTTACTGTTTACAAAACAACTCACAATATCCCCGACGGTGATGCGCTCACATTGAACACCATTCAGAGCCAGTTCTATACATTCCGCGCCCAGACACGCTACAACCGTTCGTTCCTCGGTGTTCACGACGTTGATGTTCTTGCAGGTTTTGAGTACCGTCAGACTCATACTTCGTCAGACCGTGGGGGATATTACGGATATGACCGTCAGACAACTTCAAACCTTAATATGCTCACCAACTGGGGCTATATCAATAATCCGACAACCGGTGTGATGGGCACAAGCTACACTCCTTATGGAGCACCTGTGACTTTTGCAACCGACGAGACACTCCACCGTTACTATTCATACTACTTTACAGCCAACTATGTATATGACAGCCGTTATTCGGTATCGGGAAGCTATCGTGTCGACAAAGCCGACATGTTTGGTACCGACCCTAAATTCCGTGGTAAACCGCTGTGGTCAGTGGGTGCATCGTGGAATGCTCATAACGAGGAATTCCTCCGTCCCTATACATGTATCAGCGCTCTCAAACTTCGTGCAAGCTATGGTTTGACCGGTAATATCGACAACTCGGTATCATCTTATCTTACCGCAAGCATGACCACCAACCAGTTCGGTGTTCTTCAGGGTTCACTTAAAACACCGCCGAATGACCAGCTCCGCTGGGAAAAGACCGCAACATGGAATGCCGGTGTAGACTTTGCATTCTTTGGTTACCGTCTTGCCGGTACTCTTGACTTCTACAAGAAAAACGGATCGGATATTCTTACTTCGGCCGAACTTGACCCGACAACCGGTTGGACAACCCAGACTATCAACAGTGCCAAGATGACCAATACCGGTGTTGAACTTCAGCTCGACGGTCAGATTATACCTCAGCGTCGCCGCAGCGACTTTGGCCTGAGCCTCGGATTCAATATCGCCTATAACAATAACAAGGTTACCGAGCTTCGCCGCTATCCGACCTCGGCCAGCGAGTTCCTTGGTATGACCTATCATCAGGGTTATCCTTTGAACTCCCTTTTCTGTATCGACTATGCCGGTCTTGTAGAGAAAGACGGAGCTGTCTTTGTAGGATGGTATGACCGTAACGGCGATATTCAGACAACATCGACATCAAGCGCGACATTCACAATGGACGATATCATCTTTGCCGGTTCTACCACACCTAAAATTTCGGGTTCTCTTATGCCTGAATTGAAGTGGAACGGCTTCTCGCTGTCGGCAATGCTTGCTTTCTATGGCGGCAACTATATGCGCACCGACAATGATGTATGGTCTAATACAATCGGTGTAGGGACATCGGGTTATAAAGGATCTTTTGGCAGCTCATCAATCTCACGCGATCTTCTCCGTTACTGGGAAGGCGAGGAGGTTCCGGCCAACGGATATATGTCAATCCACAACGGAAACAATATCTCAAACGGCCGTCTCCGCAACACAGCCATTGAGCATGCCGATTATATGAAATTCCGTAATATTGTGCTCAGCTACAATTTTGACCCGAAACTTTGCAAGAAGATAGGCCTGAATGACCTGCGTCTCCGTTTCCAGGTAAATAACCTCGGTACATGGGTGCGCAACAGCAAGGGTATCGACCCCGAAGCCTATAATGTTGCAGGCGGTTACCATCAGGCCAAAACTCCGCGCAGCTATACAATGAGCCTTTTCTTCAACCTCTAAAAAGACTAAAGATAATGAAAAAATATATATTAGCTCTTGCTTCAGTCGCTATGCTAATGACAACATCATGTGACAGCAAGCTGGATATTAAACCATACGGAGACTCGACTCTCAGCACAGTCGACGAGCTTGAGACCCTACTTAACAATACTCCGTATCTGTACAAGGGTGACGATTATTTTGATCTCGAGGCACTATGTAACAATATCTACCGAGCATGGGACGGTGTTCCTAACTACATGGTAAATGACAACAGTGTACGTTATGCGATTTTTGCATACGACGAAACGATAGACCGTGTCGACCTTACAGACGTTGACTCGCGTTATTCGAGTCTGTATTCAAGAATAAATTATATGAATACAGTGATTTCAAAAGTTCCGTCGGCCGATGGCGGTACAGACGAGAAAAAGGCTCAGCTTGTAGCCGAGGCTCGTGTCCGTCGCGCATGGTATCATTTCCTCTTGGTTGGTATGCATGCCCAGCAGTATGACGATGCCAAAGCCGAACAGCTTGGCGGTATACCATACGTTGATAATACAAACGTAGCCGAGGAGAAGACCAAACTAAATCTTAAAGAGACCTACGAGCGTATTCTCGAGGACTGCTCGGATGAAGTATTGGCCGACCTTGTTCCGACAACAGTCGATAACGTTTGCCGTGCAGGTCTGGATTTCGGTTACGGCGTACGTGCCCGTGTTCTTTTCCAGATGAAACATTATGACGAAGCTCTTAAATATGCCAATCTCGCCCTTCGCGTGAACGGCCGTCTCGAAGACCGTTCATCGGTAATGTCTTCAGGCTCATGGATTTTGAACTATGAATGTCCGAGCAACTACTATCTTATTTACAGCGATAACAGTAATCTTGGAGATATATACGGTCTTGTTATATCGCCTGAAGTTGTCGCTTGTATTGATCCCGATGACTATGTTTTCAAATATTATTTTGACTCGGCCTATTTCCAGCCGGCCTGGGGCGATCCCTATCCTACCACACCTGACGGTTGTCTTCAGTGTACAGTTTCAGATTCCCGTGTAAACGTATGGGGTCTCCGCTCCGAGTCGATGTATTATCTGACCGGGGAGTGTCTAATTCGCTCGGGTAAAATTCAGGAGGGTCTTGCCCAAATTGACAAGGTGCGCGCGACACGCATCGAGAATCCCGAGGTATGGGCCGATAAAACAGGTTTGAGCGAAGTTCAGGCAATGAAACTGCTTCAGGACAGCAAGCGATTTGAGTTTATCAATACATTTGAAAACTTCTTTGACCGCAAGCGCTGGAACTCGGAGGATGCCTACAAAACCACAATCGTGCGTGACCTTACTTCGATTGGCCTCGGCACCTACTCGATTTCACCCGATTCACCCCTGTGGGTGTTCCCGTTCCCGATGAATGCGACCAAATATAACAAGTCGCTCACCCAAAACTACTAAACAAGACTTTTTCATAACTTAAGATAATTAAAAGAGGAAGGCGTGCCAAGTGATTGGCGCGCCTTCGTGCTTGAATTGGGGAGAGATGGGAGAATGGTGGAGGTTAGAAGGAGAACTGAGCCATGAGGCCGGCGCGGCGCGCCCACATCTTTGAGCCATCAAAGTTCTCGCGACGACCAAGGTTGAACTCGGCTGCAACCTGAATGCGTTCGGTAAGATTCCAGAACACGTTATAGGCCATGTAAAGACCGTTGTCATATTCGGTAGGCTGGGCCATTTTACCGGGACGATAAACGGCACCGCCGACAGTTGCCGATGCAAAGACGTTTGGACGGAAGTTGTATTGAATGGCTCCATAACCGCCATAGGCCCACGGGGCTTTCATCTTGCCTTCTTTCAAGGGGTCGGAGATCAGGTCATAATTGCCCATCAACCAGTCGCCGCCAAGCGACTGATATCCTTGCCCACCGTTAAAGCATCCATAAAATGTCCATTGTGTGCCGGCTTTGACGGTACCTGACAACTGAAGGCCCCAGCCTTCGACTGTATGGTTTTTCTCGGTGATTAGGTCACGGTAGGGGATTGAGCGGAGGATTCCGGCAAGACGGATGTGGTTGCCCGATCCCCAGCCATATTGGGTGAAAGCGGCAATATCAGGGATATAATCGGCGACAGCGGCTGTTTGTCCCTCGACGGTGGTTATGTGACTGTCGGGAGTCTCGAGTGAAGCGGCGATGATGAAGCCTTTGGGGAGATTGTGCATCCAGCGTACAAGAACCGATGTCGCGCTCATCTTGCAGTTAGGTCCAGAGGCATCGACTGCGGGCGGTAAGGCCCCCGGGTCGCTGAAAGTGGAGTTGGCATAACCGATTGTGAAGTCATTGACAATGGCATATGCTTTTTTGAGGTGGAAGTCGCGCGATGAATAACCGTTGAAGTTGGCCTCGATATAGAGTTGATATTGTCCGAGCGCTTTGTTGCGGCCAATGACGCGGAAAAATAGTGATGTACCCGACGGAGTGGTGCCGAGATAACGCTCTCGCAGCGGATTTTTAGTCATTGGAATGAGATAGGGAGAAAATCCGTTGGCCGGAATGGACCCGCCCCAGTCATACCAACCGCGCATACGGACACATCCGCCGACGCCCATGGCGAGCTTAGTGTCGCGGCTCATGAACAGAAAATAGGGAGCCAGAGGGTCGGAATAGTGACGGAACTGGTCAATGTAGAATTTTTGAATAAGACTTGTGACCGAGTCTTTGGGCGCTTGTTTTCCTTCGCCAAAATAGATAATGTTGTGAGACTTCAACGTGGAGTCAAACTGCACGTCGGTCAGATGTTTTTGTGCACGGGCCGAGAATGCGCCGCAAAAAAGTGATGAAATGGTTACAAAGAGTAACGTGGTTCCCTTCCAACTCATAAAATGATAAATTAGTTTAACGTAATATAAAAACGGTTGAAGGTGAGAAAAAGTTCTCGATATAGCGTTATATCTGTATATAATGTATCAAAAAAAATTGAGTCGCATGACAAAATGTAAAATATTTTATTAACTTTGCAAATAGAATAATAACTTCATACAATATACAAATAAAACCATTAAGTCATGAGCAAACCTTATGTTGTCGGTATTGATATCGGCGGAACTAACACAGTATTTGGCATTGTTGACGCTCGCGGTGTAGTGCTTGCAAGCTCTTCAATCAAGACTGCCAAACACAGTAATATAAATGATTATATCGATGAACTTCATCGCGAACTTTCAAAGCTGATTGATGCGTCAGGCGCTACTGGCAAGATTCACGGTATCGGTATCGGTGCTCCCAATGCCAACTATTTTACCGGTACAATCGAGGATGGTGTAAACCTTCCGTGGCCCACACCGATACCGTTGGCCCAGATGGTGAGCGAGAAATTTGGTATACCGGTAGCGGTGACCAATGATGCCAACGCTGCCGCTATCGGCGAGATGACTTATGGCGCGGCCCGCGGTCTCAAGGATTTCATCATGATTACACTCGGAACCGGTGTAGGATCGGGTATCGTCATCAACGGTCAGCTCGTTTATGGTCATGACGGTTTTGCCGGAGAGCTTGGTCACATGATTGTGAAACGTAACAACGGCCGTCTTTGCGGATGTGGACGTACGGGCTGTCTTGAGGCTTATTGCTCGGCTACCGGTGTGGCACGCACTGCTCGCGAATTCCTTGAAATCCGTACCGATCCGTCGGTTCTCCGCAATATCCCTGTTGATGAAATCACATCAAAAGATGTATATGATGCCGCTATTACCGGAGACCGTCTTGCCAAAGACATCTTTGACTATACCGGCGACATTCTCGGTGCGGCGCTTGCCGACATGACTGTTTTCTCGGCTCCCGAAGCATTTATCCTTTTCGGCGGATTGGCAAAGAGTGGAGACTTGTTGATGAAACCGCTCAAAAACTCGATGGAAAAGAATATGCTCGGTATTTGGAAAAACAAAGTACAGATTCTTCCTTCGGAACTGAAAGAGGCCGATGCCGCCGTTCTCGGTGCTTCGGCTCTTGGCTGGGAGGCTAAATTTCCGGCATTGACTCCGGTTGCTCCGGCATCGGCATCACCGGTGAATTAAATCGACAATATATTTAGATAAAATATAGTGAAGATGGTGTGTCAAAAATTGGCGCACCATTTTTTTTGTTATTATTTGTCGGGGAAAAAAAATAGCGCTGTACTCAAATACAGCGCTATTTTAGTTTTATGACTTATTTAGTCTCAGTCTTTGTTTTCTTCCTTGCGGGGAGCGCGGTCGCCACGATCACGACGGGGACCACGGTCGTTACGGTCGCGGCGGGGACCACGGTCGCGATTGTTGTCGCGGGGAGCGCGTTCACGTTCTACATAGCCTTCGGGTTTGGGCTGAAGAGCACGCATCGAGAGACGATACTTGCCTGTTTTCTTGTCTATTTCAAGGAGTTTAACCTCGACAGTGTCACCTTCTTTGATGCCTGATGTTTCCATGTCAGGGATGCGGTTCCATGAAATTTCAGAGATGTGGAGCAGACCTTCGCGATGAGGCATGAATTCAACAAATGCGCCAAACTCAAGGATTGATTTTACCTGACCGGTATAGGTCTTTCCTTCTTCGGGGAGGGCGACGATAGCGTTGATCATCTCCATAGCCTTGTCGATAGACTCTTTGTTTGAAGCGGCAACTTCGATATAACCGCCTTCGGGAATTTCGTCGATTGAAACGGTTGCGCCACTCTCTTCCTGAATACCCTGAATGATTTTTCCGCCCGGGCCAATAACAGCACCGATAAGCTCTTTGGGTATGAGCATGGTGACAATGCGAGGTACGTGAGGTTTGTAGTCTTCACGGGGCGCGGGGATTGTCTGCTCGATGATGTCGAGGATGTGGAGACGGCCTTCGCGAGCCTGATTGAGGGCGCGTTCAAGAATCTCATAAGAAAGACCGTCACACTTGATGTCCATCTGGGTAGCGGTGATACCTTCACGTGTACCTGTTACCTTGAAGTCCATGTCGCCAAGGTGGTCTTCGTCGCCAAGAATGTCAGAGAGGATAGCATATTTACCGCTTTCGCTGTCAGATATAAGACCCATGGCGATACCGCTGACAGGGCGTTTCATCTTGACACCGGCGTCGAGGAGTGAAAGTGTACCGGCACAAACTGTAGCCATTGACGATGAACCGTTTGACTCGAGAATGTCGCTGACAACGCGGCATACATAGGGGAAGTCATCGGGGAACATACGTTTGAGGGCACGGTGGGCAAGATTACCGTGGCCGATTTCGCGACGACCAACACCACGGACGGGTTTAGCTTCGCCGGTTGAGAAGGGGGGGAAGTTGTAGTGGAGGAGGAAGCGCTCGCGACCCTGGTTGAGAACGTCGTCGAGAATTTTCTCGTCAAGTTTGGTACCGAGGGTTACGGTTGCAAGCGACTGGGTCTCACCACGGGTGAATACAGCCGATCCGTGAGGGCCGGGGATGTAGTCAACTTCACACCAGATGGGGCGGATTTCAGTAGTTTTACGGCCATCGAGACGTATGCCTTCATCAAGAACGCAACGACGCATTGCTTCTTTTTCAACGTCATGGTAGTAGCGTTTTACAAGGGGAGTTTTTTCATCGCGTTCTTCTTCGGGAAGAGCGTCAATGTATTCCTGGCAGATGGCGTCAAAAGCCTCCATGCGCCAGTGCTTGTCAGCCGAACCTGTTTTTGCAACGGCATAAGCTTTGTCGTAGCATTTTTCATGAACGTCGCGGCGAAGGTCTTCGTCGTTGACCTCGTGACAGTATTCGCGTTTTTCAGTCGAGCCTACTTCTTTAGCGAGTTCAATTTGGGCGAGACACTGCTGTTTGATTGCATCGTGAGCGGTTTTGAGGGCGGCGAGGAGATCAGCTTCAGAAACTTCGTTCATTTCGCCCTCGACCATCATGATGTTGTCATATGTGGCGCCGACCATGAGTTCCATATCGGCTTTTTCGAGTTGTTCAAAAGTGGGATTGATGACAAATTCACCGTCGATGCGAGCCACACGAACCTCAGAGAT
>JAIDNJ010000245.1 GCA_029063895.1 Muribaculaceae bacterium
CATTTAATCATATAAATTTATCATGAAACATCTTCTTGCAGGAGCGTTGGCTCTGGCCACTATTGTCAATGTAGCGGCTCAGGAAAAAGCAGCTCCCGACACCATCAAAGGCTTTGCCTTTACCGACGTTAAAGTTGTTCCCACTACTTCTGTGAAAAACCAGAACAAGAGCGGCACATGCTGGTGCTTTGCCGGTACCTCTTATTTTGAAGACGAAATCATGCGCAAAGGTGGCAAACCACTCGACCTCTCTGAAATGTTCACAGTGCGTCAGTGCTACCTCGATAAAGCTGACAAATATATTCGCACAGGCGGTCACATCAATTTTGCCCAAGGTGGTAGCGCTATGGATGTACCCTATGTTTGGGAACGTTATGGTGCAGTACCCGAGGAAGTTTATGAAGGTCTTAACTATGGTGAGGATAAACATGCCCACTACGAAATGGCTGCCGTTTTGAAAGCATATCTTGATGCTGTTCTCAAAAATCCCAACAAACGTCTTTCTACCGCGTGGAAACCCGGTTTTGAGAGCATCCTTGATGCTTATCTCGGTAAAGTTCCCGAAACATTCACCGTTGACGGCAAAACATATACTCCCAAAACCTATGCTGAGTCACTCAAACTCAACATACCCGACTATATCTCGGTGACTTCATTTACCCACCATCCTTTCTACACTCAGTTCCCGGTTGAGGTTGCTGATAACTGGCTCTGGGCTCCTTCTTACAATGTCCCTATGGAAGAGATGAAAGCTATGGTTGATAACGCTATCGACAACGGCTATTCAGTGGTTTGGGCTGCTGACGTCAGCGAACCCGGATTTAAATATAATGACGGTTATGCTCTCATTCCCAAAGTTAAAACTGAAGAAGATATGACTGGTAGTGAGCTCGCCCGTTGGGTGAAACTCAGCAAAACCGAGCGTCAGAAACTTCAGAACGAAATCAATGGTCCCACTGAAGAAATCACCGTTACTCAGGAATCTCGTCAGGACATGTTTGACCGTCAGGAAACCACCGACGACCACGGTATGGTAATCGTTGGCCGTGCAGTTGACCAGAACGGTAACAAATATTACAAGGTTAAAAACTCATGGGATACCAACCAGGTTTATGGCGGTTTCTTCTATGTATCTGAACCCTATTTCCTCGCCAAGACTCTTGACATCCTTGTTCACCGCGATGCTATTCCTGCTGCTATCGCAAAAAAAATGAATATTTGATAGGATTATAAATAGCATATAAAAACGGCCGGTCGCAATGATCGGCCGTTTTTGTTTGTTGTCTCGAATTAACTTCGGCGACCTAACAATCAGTCAGATCTTTCTGATTGAGCATATCAGTATATTTAAGAATCATCTGACTGACTCATGCACTGTTGGATCTCATGACAAATATAATTTGAGCCTCACAGCAAATCATCAATGGAGATTTATTTGTATTTTGCATATGAAAATAAAACCGAAACGAATTTGAAAGATATTTTTGAAAAATATCTCAGTGGCGAGGCGAGATGGTATCGCCAAACGAGCCCGGCTATGACGCTTTGATTGCAGACATTTTTTGACACGATGAGGACCGCAACTGAATTGAACACGGGTTACAAGTCGCCTGAGGAAGTACATGAATATATGGGAAAGATACTTGGTGTAAGCGTGGTGTAAGCAGAATTGAGCATTTGACTCGTTTTCTGCGGCCAAGTGAACGAACTGTCTAAGCGCAATTCAGGCTGTAATCACCTTTTAATCGGTAGATTACAGCCTGAAATAAGTAGTTATGTCAGTGGAGGATTAATCCTCGATAGCAGCCTGGGCCGCAGCTACGCGGGCGATGGGCACGCGGAAAGGTGAACAGCTTACGTAGTTCATACCAAGTTTGGCACAGAACTTAACTGATGAGGGTTCGCCACCGTGCTCGCCACAGATACCAACCTTGAGGTCGGGACGGGTTGCACGGCCTTTCTTTACACCCATTTCAACCAGCTGGCCTACACCTTCCTGGTCAAGTACTTCAAACGGATCTACTTTGATGATGCCGTGTTCCTTGTAGTATTTGAGGAATTTGGGAGCGTCGTCGCGTGAGAATCCGAATGTCATCTGGGTAAGGTCGTTTGTACCAAACGAGAAGAACTCAGCTACAGTTGCGATTTCGTTAGCGGTGAGGGCTGCGCGGGGTACCTCAATCATTGTACCTACGAGGTAGGGGATTGACTGGCCTTTTTCTGCAAATACTTTGCCGGCTGTGATATTGATAACGTCGGCCTGGTTCTGGATTTCTTTGAGCGAGCCTACAAGCGGAATCATGATTTCAGGTTTCACGTCAAAACCACGGTTTTTGCAGGCGAGAGCGGCTTCGATGATAGCACGGGTCTGCATTTCGGTGATTTCGGGATAGGTGATACCGAGACGGCAACCGCGGTGACCGAGCATGGGGTTGAACTCTTCGAGGCTGTCAACTTTTGCTTTAACTTCGGCGAGAGAGATACCCATTTCTTCGGCGAGCTCTTTTTGAGTGGCTGTCTGGTGAGGTACGAATTCGTGCAACGGGGGATCGAGGAGACGGATGGTGACGCCGTAACCGCTCATGGCTTCGAAGATGCCTTCAAAGTCACCGCGCTGCATGGGGAGGAGTTTTTCGAGGGCGGCGCGACGACCGGCTTCGTCAGAAGCGAGAATCATTTCGCGAACAGCTTTGATGCGGTCGCCTTCAAAGAACATGTGCTCGGTGCGGCAAAGACCGATACCCTGAGCGCCGAAGCGACGAGCCTGTTTGGCATCGCGGGGAGTGTCGGCGTTGGTACGCACGAGTGTTTTGGTATATTTCTCGGCAAGGTTCATGATTGCAGCGAAGTCGCCGTCGAGTTCGGGTTCGGTGGTAGGCACCTGTCCGTCATAAACATCGCCTGTAGAACCGTTGAGTGAAATCCAGTCGCCTTCTTTGTAGACTTTGCCACCCATTTCTACGGTTTTTTCTTTGTAGTCAACTTTGATTTCGCCGGCACCTGATACACAGCATTTACCCATACCGCGGGCAACAACGGCTGCGTGAGAGGTCATACCGCCACGCATAGTGAGGATACCCTGAGCTACGGCCATACCGCGAAGGTCTTCAGGTGAAGTTTCGATGCGGACGAGAACAACTTTCTTTTTCTTTTCGGACCATGCTTCAGCTTCTTCGGCTGAGAATACAATCTGACCTGCAGCTGCACCCGGAGATGCGGGGAGTCCTTTGGCTACAACTTTAGCGCGTTTGAGTGCTGTTTTGTCAAATACAGGGTGGAGAAGCTCGTCGAGTTTCTGGGGTTCCATGCGGAGAAGGGCGGTTTTCTCGTCAATCTGGCCGGCACGGAGAAGGTCCATCGCGATTTTAACCATAGCGGCACCTGTACGTTTACCGTTACGGGTCTGGAGCATCCAAAGTTTACCGTCCTGAATGGTGAACTCCATGTCCTGCATATCGCGGTAGTAGTCCTCAAGCTTATGAGCGATGGCGATGAGCTCAGCGGCACATACGGGCATCGATTCTTCGAGTGAGGGATATTTTGAGGCACGTTCTTCTTCTGAGATACCCTGGAGGGCTGCCCAGCGGCGTGAACCTTCAACTGTAATCTGCTGAGGAGTACGGATACCTGCTACGACGTCTTCACCCTGAGCATTGATGAGATACTCACCATTGAAGATGTTTTCGCCGGTAGCGGCGTCGCGGCTGAATGCCACACCGGTAGCTGAGTTGTTACCCATGTTACCGTAAACCATAGCCTGAACGTTAACGGCGGTTCCCCATTCTTCGGGAATCTGGTTCATGCGGCGATAGATGATGGCGCGTTCGTTCATCCAGCTGTCAAATACAGCGCAGATACCACCCCAGAGCTGTTCCCATGCGTTATCGGGGAAGTCTTTACCGGTGAAGTCTTTAACGGCGGCTTTGAAGAGAACAACGAGTTTTTTGAGGTCGTCAACGTCGAGCTCGGTATCGAGTTTGATGCCTTTTTCTTCTTTGACTTTCTCCATGATTTCTTCAAACGGGTCGATATCGGCTTTGCTTTTGGGTTTCATGCCGAGTACAACGTCGCCATACATCTGTACAAAGCGACGGTAGCTGTCCCATGCAAAACGGGGATTACCGCTTTTTTCAGCAAGCGAATTAACGGTGGCATCGTTCATACCGAGGTTGAGGACTGTATCCATCATACCGGGCATTGAAGCGCGGGCACCCGAGCGTACTGAAACGAGGAGGGGATTGGCGGGATCGTTAAACTTTTTGCCGGTGAGGTTTTCTACGTGAGCGATTGCAGCTTCTACATCTTTTTGAAGGCGTTTCACAACTTCGTCACGGCCATACTGAGTGTATTCGGTGCAGACTTCTGTTGTGATTGTAAAACCGGGAGGCACGGGCATCCCGAGAAGATTCATCTCTGCGAGGTTGGCGCCTTTACCACCGAGGAGGTTTCTCATCGAAGCATTTCCTTCGGCTTTACCGTCGCCAAACGTATAAACTCTTTTCATTAGGT
>JAIDNJ010000246.1 GCA_029063895.1 Muribaculaceae bacterium
CCCAATCGGTAAAGGGTGTGGACGGAGGAAAGAAAATCAAGGGTATAAAAAGACATCTTGCCGTAAATTCAAATGGACTCCCGCTGACTATAGTTATATAACGCGCAAATGTTCACGACAGCAAGTGTGCGATAGGATTGGCTATTGATACAGTCTGCAAATATCCGACGATCAGATTATTAAAGGCGGACAACGGCTATCGCGGACCTTTAGTAAAAAACTTAAAAGAAGGACTGAATGTGGAATTGGAGTGTGTGAAATCGAATTTCGGTAGATCGGAATTCAAGCCGATTAGCGGCAGGTGGGTTGTGGAACGCTCCTTCTCGTGGCTTGAATCTTTCAGATGGTTAAATAGGAATTACGAACAGTTTCTTCACACCGCCAAAGGGATTACGATGGCATCATGTGCAATGTTTATGTTACGGTTCGTTTAATTCAGCTTCATCCATAGTTCATCACAGTCATATTTATTCTCGGCAGTCCGTGGCAGAAATTACCATCGCCACGGCCAATCCTCATGCATCTGCGTCCGCTTGTTTCGGTCACAATGCAACCGCATTGCTCTCTCACTGCGCGAACACATCTGCACGGCGCTTGACCGCCCCAGCGTTAACAAATATTGGGGAACGGGGTCTAAGACTGAATCTACAGAGTCTGACGGCCTTGACGCTCGGGTATCCCCTCGCCGAAGAGCTATAGCGAGGCTTGATCTTTGGGAAGTTTTGTATTTCAATTTAGAATTTTTACTTCTCCAGAGGTGTCATATCAGTGTTCCTTTTGGTAATTTTGACCATAGTGCCTATACAGTCCTTTCCAACTAAGGTGTCCCTCTCCCAGTCTCCGAACCGAATCCCGTCGGCCTCAGCCGGGCCCTCATGAATATTTATGCACTTTGATATATTCCTTACTTTGGTAGTGCGGTTCGGTCTACCGTGATGGTTATATTTCATTTTATGACGGCAATAAGATGAGTGCCCCGGTTGCTTCGTCACTGATATGCCTATGTATTAGTTCGGGAGAGATAATCTTTCCACGCTTTTTTATGTCTGCTGGGCGACCGGTATTCTTCATTGAGTATTTCGGTCCCATCTATACGATTGCTCAATATTTAGCAGATTTGTCCACAGTACGTTTTTGACGTTACATAGCCTTTCCTGAGTCTTATTCCACGGGTAATTACCCTTATTGGTAAAATTGCGCTTGATCTCCACGACGAGTGTTGATTCATTGCACCATTGCTTGTTTACGGCGAATCTAAAAAAAACATATGTAATAGTTGTATAATCATCGGAAAAGTGGTAATTTTGCACAATATTAGCTTCTATAAAGGAGTTTTGAAAAGGTGATGAAACGGTATTGTCTCATTGGAGGCGTGTTGTTGCATTGCCTTGTATTTAATGCAAATCATATCACACTCAAATAAACACATGACAAAAAGACTTTTACGCTCACTGGCATTGGCCTTGTCGCTTTCCCTTGCGTTAGGGGTGGCCTATGCCCGTATGACCGATCAGCAGGTAATTGAATATGTCAAAAAAGCTACTGCCGAAGGCAAGTCTCAGCAGACGATAGGTAAGGAATTGCTGGCTCGCGGTGTCACTGAGGCACAGTTGCGCCGTATCAAAGAAAATCAAGAGCGCGACAATAATAAAACGACTGATAATCAAGTTGACAGAACTGTAAATCGTAATTCGGCAGCAAACAAAAATTTGCGTTCGAACGATAAATATGATAAATACGATAAATATGATAAATACGATAATAATCAAAACGCACGTAATATTGATAACTCGACAAATACAACATCGTCACGTCGCGTTGTTGATGGATCGGAAGTAATTATCGACGAGCAGCGCCTGGATTATATCTATACCGACAATGATGTGACCATAGGGCAGCAGGGGACTATGAATAATGATTTTTTGAACGGCCACAAAGTATATGGTTCCAACTTATTCAAGTCACGCACGCTGACTTTTGAGCCTAACGAAAACATGGCTACTCCCGAGGATTACAGACTTGGTCCCGGTGACGAGATTATTATTGATGTATGGGGTAATAACGAAGCTCAGATACGTCAATCAATTTCACCGGAAGGACGCATAATCGTAGACCAGATTGGTCCTATCTATCTAAACGGACTTACGGTTAGAGAAGCCAATGACCGAATCAAGAGTATCTTTGCTCAGAAATATGCCGATGTAGCTGACAGCGGTTCAGATATTTCGCTATCGCTCGGTCAGCTCCGCACAATACAAATCGATGTAATGGGAGAGGTTTCACTCCCCGGTACTTACCGTATCTCTCCGTTCTCGACTCTTTTTCATGCTCTCTATAACGCGGGCGGACCTACAGAAGCGGGTACGTTACGCTCGATTGAGATTATGCGCAACGGTCGCCGCATCGCGACATCAGATATCTATGATTACCTTTTCAACGGCAAAAGATCAAACGATATCCGTCTTCAGGAAGGGGATGTTATCGTTGTTCCGGCCTACGATCGTCTTGTTACTATCGAGGGAGAGGTCAAGCGTCCGATGATATATGAGTTGAAAAAAGGTGAAACTGTGGCAGACCTTTTAGGATATGCCGGAGGCATGAAGTCGTCGGCCTTTGGCGATCGTGTGTCGATTGACCGTACAACAAACGGAGCAAAGACCGTTGCCGTGGTCGAAGCCGCCGACTTTGAAACTTCACGTCTCGATGATGGCGATATTGTCACAATCGGTAAGGCAGATAATCGCTATGATAACCGCGTTGAAATCGGTGGAGCTGTCGTACATCCCGGAGTATATGCTATCGGTATAGATGTTAACACGGTTAAAGATCTTGTAAACATAGCCGGCAATCCTACCGAAGATGCATTCCTTTCACGTGCTCAACTTTTCAGAGAAAATCCTGACCGCTCGACCCGAGTAGTGGGTGTAGACCTCGCCGGTATTCTAAAAGGAACCGTTCCCGATATAGAACTTAATAAAAACGATGTGCTTATTATCGCTTCAGTCGAAGAACTTGAACCTAAAGAAGATGTTGTAATCGAGGGTGAAATCACTCGTCCCGGCGACTATCCATATGCTTCAGGAATGACTCTTGAGGATCTTATAGTTCAAGCCGGAGGTCTTAAAGAGGGCGCATCAACAGTAAAAGTTGATATATCTCGCCGTCTCACCAATGATAAAAGTATGAGTATTGGTGAAGAGATTTCAAAGAATTTCACACTGACAATCAAAGACGGACTTGTAGTAGACGGTGATGGCGGGTTTGAGCTTCAGCCAAGCGATATCGTAGATATACGTCGTTCGCCCGGTTATATTGAACAGCGTCGAGTGAGCGTATCGGGTGAGGTTCCTTTTGAAGGTTTGTATTCACTGAATAAAAGAACCGAACGTTTATCGGATATTGTTAAACGAGCCGGAGGTGTCAGCGATTTTGCTTACCTGCGCGGTGCCCACCTTACCCGCAAACTCACTCCCGAGGAGAAGATAGCCCGCGATGAAACTCTTAAACTCGCTCTTCAGTCTCAGGGAAATGACTCTATTGCAACCAATAAGCTCCTTACCGGGGATACATATTCGGTGGGTATCGAGCTTGACAAAGCTCTGGCTAACCCCGGCGGTCCTGAAGACCTTGTGCTTATGGAGGGTGACGTCCTGGTTATTCCCGAGTTGATAAATACGGTAAAAATTTCGGGAGATGTGCTGTTCCCCAATACTGTAATCTATGCTCCCGGTGAAAAATATAAATATTACGTAGAGCAGGCCGGTGGCTGGGGTAATACCGCCAATAAGAGCCGTGCGTTTGTTGTTTATATGAACGGACGAGTAGCCCGAGCCAAGCATGCTGTCATCGAACCCGGATGTCAGATAATCGTGCCGTCTAAGGATAAGAAAGAGGGTATGTCGCTTGCTCAATGGCTTGCAATCGGTACAAGTGCAGCATCACTGGGTACGATGGCCGCCTCGATTTACAGTATAATAAGAAAATAGTGAGATTATATATAATATAATATGAACGAAAACAATATTACGCCCGATACCAATCAGGAAGAACAGGAGATTGATTTGCTTGAGCTCGTCTCAAAACTTTGGGACCAAAGGCGTAAAATAATAAAGTGGACTCTCATAGGGGCTGTGTGTGGCCTTGTGGTTGCTTTCAGTATTCCCAAAGAGTATACAGCTTCGGTCAAACTCGCACCTGAAACATCAGGTAGCAAGGCCGGAAGCGGTAGTCTTGGAGCACTCGCTTCATTTGCCGGAATAAATATGGGTTCGGCATCATCGGCTGATGCTGTCTATCCAGAACTTTATCCCGATGTTGTCGCTTCGATTCCGTTTACTGTAAGTTTGCTTGATGTGAAACTAACCACCGAGAAAGGAACGGAAACTGTCCAGACTATATTGGAGGACCACACATCCTCGCCATGGTGGGGTTATATAATGAAGGTCCCCGGCGCAATCATAGGCAGCATTAAGAGTCTTTTTACGACGGAGAAAGAATTTGACGAAAATAAGATAGATCCCTATCACCTCACACCTGCCCAGTCGGCTCTTGTCGAGGCGTTGAATCAGCGCATATCGGCAAATGTCGATACAAAGACATCGGTTGTCACAATATCGGCTACAATGCAGGATGCTGAAGCATCGGCCGAACTTGCCGATACCGTCATGGCTCGACTGAAGGAATATGTGATTGACTATCGCACTGGCAAGTCACGTCAGGATTTGGAGTATGCCCGCAAAATTAACAAAGAAGCACAGGCTGAATATTATGAAGCCCAGAAACGTTATGCAGCGGCAGTAGACCGCAATCAGGGGCTATCGACCCGATCGGCTGCAATTGATTTGGAGCGTCTACAGAATGAATCGGAGCTTGCCTTCAATATATATAACAATACAGCTCAGCAAGTCAAGATGGCCGAGGCCAAGGTTCAGGAAACGACCCCGGTATTTGCAGTGGTTCAACCGGCGACAGTCCCGGTAAAACCCTCGAAACCGTCAAAACCGATGATTCTTATCGGATTCATGTTCCTGTTCTTTGTGGGTACCAGCGCTTATATTCTGTTTGCACCCGGATTGATTGATAGCTTTAAGAGTTATCGCAAAGCTGAAAAAGAAGCGAAATAACCCGAGAAATTCCGTTTAAATGTCAACTTTTTGCAACATTATATATTTGATAGATAAAAAATGTTGTGAAAAAGATTGTCAACTCACGAAAAAATCGTACCTTTGCACTCGCAAAACAATACAAAACCAATATTAATTAAAAACAATCAATGGCAACTAAAATCAGATTACAGCGTCATGGTCGTAAAAACTATGCGTTTTATCCTATTGTGATCGCCGATAGCAGAGCACCACGAGATGGTAAATTTATTGAAAGGATCGGTTCTTATAATCCTAACACTAATCCTGCTACAATAACATTGAATTTCGAACGCGCTTTGTATTGGGTTAACGTTGGTGCTCAGCCCACCGACACTGTACGCAGCATTCTTTCAAACGAAGGCGTCCTTTTGATGAAACACCTTCAGGGTGGCGTTAAAAAAGGTGCTTTTGACGAAGCTGAAGCTCAGAAACGTTTTGATGCGTGGAAAGCTAAAAAACAGGCCGCTGTAGATGCAGTTAAAACTTCAATGGCTGACAAGAAAGAGCTCGCTGCAAAACAGCGTCTCGAAGAGGAGCAGGCTAAAAACAAAGCAAAAGCTGAAGTCGTAGCCAAGAAAAAAGCTGAAATCGCTGCTGCTAAAGCTGAAGCTGAGGCCGCTGCCAATGCAGCTGAAGAAGCTCCCGCCGAAGAAGCTGCTGCTGAATAAGCGACAGAGTCCTTGGCCAGGTAAAAATCTCGAAGATTTTTATTTCAAATTCATAGATGGTGTGTCAAAGTCGGCACACCATCTTATTTTATATACAGTCAGGCATGATATATAGCCGGTTGGGATTAATCATCGGTCATTTCCATTATTTAAAATTTAGTTGTCAGGTGGATATGGTTTTGACTGTTAAACGATATTATTGCGAAAATTTTTGTATCTTTGCTTAAATTATTTTCAAGATGAATACTGATATACTCTCAAAGTTATATAATGACATAATAGGGGAGCCTCCGGCCCGAATCGTGGAACTCCCGGCATCGGGATCAAACCGTCGTTATTTCAGACTCGAAGGCCCACAGTCGATAATAGGCGCCATCGGTACGTCGCGTGAAGAAAACGAGGCGTTCATCTATATGGCCGAACGTTTTAAAGAGAAGGGGTTGCCGGTGCCCGAGGTTCTTGCTGTATCGGATGACCATATGGCCTATATTCAGCAGGATTTGGGCGACTTGTCGCTATTTCAGGCTATAGAGAAAGGTCGTCTTACCCGATCTTATGGAATTGAAGAAAAAGAACTGATAGCCAAGACGCTTACATTGCTGCCCGACATTCAGTTTGCCGGTAAAGATAATTTTGATTATACCAAATGTTATCCATCATCGTCATTTGACATGAGGACTATCATGTGGGACCTCAATTATTTCAAATATTGTTTTTTAAAGGCAACGGGACTTGATTTTCAGGAAGACCGTCTTGAAGACGACTTTGTGAAGATGGCCCGGGTGCTGATGGAGAACGATTGTTCCACATTTATGTATCGCGATTTTCAGTCGCGTAATGTGATGATCAAGGATGGTAATCCATGGTTTATTGATTTTCAAGGTGGACGCCGCGGGCCGTTCTACTATGATGTGGCGTCATTCTTGTGGCAGGCTAAAGCAAACTTTCCCGAGAGTTTGCGCGAGGAAATGATTGATGTCTATATCGAGTCATTAAGAAAATATGTCGATGTTGACAGAGATCAATTTTTTGCGACACTCCGTCACTTCGTGCTATTCCGCACACTTCAGGTGCTCGGAGCATACGGATTCAGAGGCTACTTTGAGAAAAAGCCTCATTTCATGCAGAGTGTTCCCTATGCTATCGCAAATTTAAGGTCACTGCTCACCTCCGATTATCCCGAGTACCCCTATCTTGAATCGTTGCTTAAAAAGCTTGTTGATATGAAGCAATTTACCGACGAGCTCCAAAAACGTACGCTAACGGTCAGAGTGATGAGTTTTGCCTACAAAAAGGGAATACCTAATGACACGTCGGGTAACGGGGGCGGATATGTATTTGACTGCCGAGCTGTGAATAACCCCGGTAAATATGAACGATTCAAACCGTTTACCGGTCTTGATAAGAATGTTATCAAATATCTTGAGGATGACGGTGAAATCCTGACATTCCTTGACCACTGTTATGCACTTGTCGACGCAACCGTTCAGCGTTATAAAGAACGCGGATTTACCAATTTGATGGTTTGTTTCGGGTGTACAGGCGGACGTCATCGTTCGGTATATTGCGCACAGCACATGGCCGAACATCTTAACCGTGAATTTAATGTGAAAGTCGAGCTTGTTCACCGTGAGCAAGATATCGAACAGGAATTCGCACCCAAAGATTTTGTCGGCTGATGAATGCTCTGGTATTTGCCGCGGGCCGTGGCACACGTCTCCGTCCCTATACCAATGAC